>JBQCHB010000425.1:0-3068 GCA_051955075.1 Flavisolibacter sp. | reverse complement strand
GACAATGGTCATAAGGTAAATTGGTGGATACGCAACGAAACTTCTATAGAACACATAAAAAAACGCAGGCATAATCCCAATTATCTGCCGTCAGCTTATTTTGATATCTCCTTGTTAAGCCTTCACCATGATGTGCAGGACGTAGTGGATGGCTCTGATCTTATTGTAATGGCTGTGCCTTCAGCTTATATTCAGCAAGTGTTGGAAGGCATTGATAAAACTTCGCTGAAAAATAAAAGAATTCTTTCCGCCATTAAAGGACTGGTGCCCGGCGAAGATGTTTTGTTGAACGACTACCTGAATAAACAGTTTGATCTGCCACTTCAAAATTATTTTGCTGTATTAGGTCCCTGCCACGCCGAAGAGGTAGCGGCTGAAAAGCTTTCCTACCTTACATTTTCAGGAACTGACGAAGCCACAGCAACGGACATAGCGGATTTGTTCAAAACAAGCTACATCAATACCATTGTAAACACCGATATCCTGGGCGTGCAGTATGCCGCTGTGCTAAAAAATATTTATGCCCTGGGTGCCGGCATCGCCCATGGTTTAGAATACGGCGATAATTTTTTAAGCGTTTATATTGCCAACAGTGCCGATGAAATGGCCGGCTTTCTGCGCAAAGTAGGTGCCCAGCACATGGTGGTGGGCGAGCATCAAAAAACAAACTCTCTCACGCATAAAAAAGATATTAACTACGCCGCTTCTGTTTATTTGGGCGACCTGCTGGTCACATGTTATTCCCTCTACAGCCGCAACCGAACTTTCGGTGCAATGATCGGGAAAGGCTATACGGTGCAATCGGCACAATTGGAGATGAACATGGTGGCCGAGGGTTACTATGCTTCCAAATGTATTTACAACATCAACAAAAAAATTGGAGCAGACATACCCATTGCCGAAACGATCTATAAAATTTTGTGGGAACGGTTACCTGCAGCAAAGGAGTTTTGCAAGGTAGAAGAGGTGTTGGTTTAAACAAACAAATCCGCCGCAATACCATCTGCCCTCAGCATGCCTTCATCTGTAAGCTGCGCAACTTCGCCGTGCAATTGAACCATACCGCTACGAACATATTTATCTAATTCCCGCTTAATTCTCTTGCTCTCATCAGCACCAAATCCTTTTGCTATGCTGCTGAAATCCAATCCTTCTTTTGTTCTTAAAGAGATCATAATGGTTTCGTTCAGCCGGTCTTTAGCAGAAAGAATCTCAGTTTCTCTTTTAGGTAAACCTTCTTTTATGCCTTTTATATAAGCGTTGTTGTTGGCAATATTCCATCTTCTTTCCAGGCCATTGTAAGAATGCGCCGAAGGGCCGATGCCTAAGTATTTTGCGCTTTTCCAGTACGACGAATTGTGCCTGCTTCTGTAACCTGGCCGGGCAAAATTAGAGACCTCGTAATGTTCATAATCCTTTTCCTTCAGCCACTGCATTAACAATAAAAACTGCCTTGCCTGTTTTTCGCTGTCAACATCAATTGTCTTTTTGGTTTGAATGAGTTTGTATAAAGGCGTTTTCTCTTCTACGGTCAAAGCATAACAGGAAAGGTGCGGAACACCCAGGTCAATTGCCTTGTCAACATTCTGCTTCCACATGGCGTCTGTAAGAAGCGGCGAGCCGTAAATAAGATCCATTGTAATATTATCAAACGCTTTTACTGCCAGCTCTAAACTTTCAATGGCTTGCTTCGCATTATGGGCCCGGTGCATCCATTGAAGTTCTTCTTCAAAAAAACTTTGTACGCCGATACTCAGGCGGTTAATGCCGCTGTCTTTCCATGCTTGCAATTTGTCTTTCGTAATATCATCCGGGTTAGCTTCCAGTGTAATTTCTGCATCCGTGGCAACAGTATAGTTCCCGGATAATTTGTCCATTAAAATTTGTAGATCGCTTGTATCTAAAAGGCTGGGTGTGCCGCCGCCAAAGTAAATGGTCTCGATAATTTCTTTTTGCAGGTAATCTTTTTCCTGTTCTATTTCCCCGGCCAAAGCGGCGACTACATCATTTTTATAATGCAAAGAAGTGCTAAAATGAAAATTGCAATAGGCACAGGCCTGCTTACAAAAAGGGATATGCAAATAAATTCCTGCCAATTTCGTTATCTTTTCGGCGTTTGTAAGATTGATGACGGACAATAGATGACGGTTGATAGCTTGGTTTATTATCGCTTGTCATCAGCCAACCACCATCTTTTATCCAATGGCAAAACTAAAACACCTGCTTTCATTACTGCTTGTTTTAACACAATGCTGTGCGTTCGCCCAGTCTTACCGTGTTAATTATATAGGTGTTGATGTAGATTCCGCTGTTTTATTACAGAAGACTGCTTTGCAAACAGCTTTTCCTACCAGGGCCGAAGCGGCATTGTATACCGTAAAACTTCCTTCCTTATTGCAAAGCAAAGGTTATATAACAGCCTCGGTTGATAGCATGCAGCTCGATTCTGTCTCAGCCAGTGTATATGTTTACCTGGGGGAACAATATAAATGGGCGAATATCAGTATAGCTTCGCAAAATACTGCCTTGCTGGAAGCCGTGCACTGGAACGATAAAATTTTGAATGGCACTGTTGACTTCAACACCTTGCAGGCCTGGCAAAAAAAGCTACTGAATTATTTGGCGGAAAACGGCCATCCTTTCGCAAAAGTTTATCTTGACAGCATTGCCATTAATGGCGACCAGGTAACAGCTGCTTTAAAGATCAGCCAGGGGCCGCTCTACAAAATTGACAGCATACGGGTTTATGGCGACGTAAAAATCAGTAATGTTTTTTTGCAACGCTATCTTGATATACCTAATGGGAGCATTTACAATCAAAGCAAACTGAATGCGGTTTCCAAAAAGATTAAAGAACTGGCCTGGTTGCAGGAAGAACGTTCATCCAATCTTAGCTTGTTAGGTAGTGGTTCTGTATTAAATCTTTATCTGAAACCCAAAAAAAGCAGCCAGGTCAACGCCCTGATAGGCTTTCTGCCCAATAGTGATCAGCTTACAGGCGATAGAAAATTATTGCTTACCGTAGATGCCAATGTTTTATTACGTAATGCCCTGGGCTCTGGCGAAAC
>JBQCHB010000424.1:0-6704 GCA_051955075.1 Flavisolibacter sp. | reverse complement strand
ACATGCTAAAAAGAGATATTCCCCTGGCTCCGGCTACCGCAAGACCATAATGTAAGTTGAGTAGCTGGTAAAAGAAAAACGGTTCGCAAAACGAACCGTTTTTCTTTTATGCGAGGCAGCAATTTCTGTTGAAGAATTGTCTTTTAAATGATAACAAGATATTGGTTTTAATCCGAATCCTGTTGAACCCCGGCAATGGCAAGCATGTTGGGGTTTTTATTTTTCCGCAATAAAAATCCTCCGTAGAAAATACGGAGGATTGCAATCGAAATAAAAAATTTACCAACCCAGCACCCACGCAAATACCAGCGGCGCTACAATGGTAGCATCGCTTTCAACAATGTATTTAGGCGTATGAATGTCTAATTTGCCCCAGGTAATTTTTTCGTTGGGCACAGCACCTGAATAAGAACCAAAAGAGGTAGTGGAGTCTGAGATCTGGCAGAAATAACTCCAGAAAGGAACATCATGCCATTCCAGGTCCTGGTACATCATCGGCACTACGCAAATTGGAAAATCGCCTGCAATACCACCGCCTATCTGGAAAAAGCCAACACCTTTTCCGTCGCTGTTATTTCTATACCAATCGGCGAGCCATGTCATGTATTCGATGCCGCTTTTGACGGTTGATGCTTTCAGTTCATTTTTAATAACATAGCTGGCAAAAATATTTCCGGTTGTGCTGTCTTCCCAGCCCGGTACCACGATCGGTAGATTTTTTTCTGCCGCCGCAACAATCCAGCTGTCTTTCGGATCGATTTCGTAATACTGTTGCAGTTCGCCACTTAGTACAACCTTGTATAAAAATTCATGTGGAAAATAACGTTCGCCCTTGGCTTCAGCATCTTTCCATTGCTTTACCAAATGTTTTTGCAACCGGCGAAATGCTTCTTCTTCGGGAATACACGTATCTGTTACACGATTGTAATGATTTTCCAAAAGATCCCACTCTTCCTGTGGTGTAAGATCCCTGTAATTGGGAATGCGCTTGTATTTGGAATGCGCTACAAGATTCATTACATCTTCTTCCAGGTTAGCACCAGTGCAGGAAATAATTTGAATCTTACCCTGCCGTATCATTTCGGCCAATGAAATGCCTAACTCTGCCGTACTCATGGCCCCGGCCAATGTCACCATCATTTTGCCGCCTTCTGTCAAATGTTGTTCATAACCTTTTGCTGCATCTATTAAAGCCGCTGCATTAAAGTGACGATAATGATGCTCAATAAACTGTGAAACAGGACCTTTGCTCATAATCTTAAATTGAGCGGCAAATTTAATCTATTTAAAAAAAACAAATCCCGTGATCCTTGAGGAATACACGGGATTGCTTTTTACACACACTAAAACTAACTATGGTAGAGAAAAGTTATAGGTAAAAGGTGTAGGGTTTAAGGTTGTAGTTTTGTACTAGGACAATCACTCATTTTGCTTTGCAAAAAAGAAGCTTTGTCTGCAACTTGAGAGCCTTATACCTTCGACCCAAACCTTATACTTTCTTACGATTTGCGTTGCTTTTGATAGGTTGACCAATCAGAACCATTTGATTTTAAAACAACTTTTGTATCGCCGTTTTCCAACGTTACATAATAAGAAGTGCCCTGGTCGTTTGCTACTTCAAACAGATCGCTGATCCACAAATCTTCACACTGCTTTTTAAGTGATGTTTGCAAAGAAATAGGCAATTGCATAGAGCTGATGTTTCTTGTCAAGGCAATCATCTGGCCCGCTTCGTCGTAATAAGCAGCCGCATATTGGCCGTTCAAAGAAAAATTTGCTTTGTAAAAATTTTCACTAACAGTCCAACCGACTTCGGTTGCATTTTTGAATGAAGCGTTGAACGATTGCAACACCCTTGAATTTACTTTTCCTTCGTTGGCAAAGCTGCTCATACTAATAAGAGACAGCAAAACGGTTAAGGTTACTAAGATGCGTTTCATAAACATTTAATTTATTTAGTTTTTAAATTTTGTTATATCAATATGACGGAACAAAAGTATTTTAGGTTACAGCCCTTTGCAAACGAATTGTGACGATTGGATTACAGTGTTAAACACCTTAACACGGGGTTGGAAAATTGTTAACGTGGATGAATTGTAATTTTAGGTGAATGAATTTTTTATCCCACGCTTATTTGTCATTTCAACATCCGCAAATTTTGGCTGGCAACATGATCAGCGATTTTGTAAAAGGCGCAGAAAAAAACAAGTATGCAAATGATGTGCGGCAAGGCATCATGCTACACCGTGAGATTGACAGCTTCACAGATACACACCCTTCCACCAAAAAAGCAAAAGAAATATTCAGGCCTTATTACAGGCTATACAGCGGTGCGCTTATAGATGTTCTTTACGACCATTTTTTAGCCAACGATAAAAAAATATTTACCGATGCTTCTTTAAAGCAATTTTGCCAGGACGTTTATCATACTTTGGAAGAACAGGTTACAGAGTTGCCCGACCGGTTTGTACAAGTGCTTGCTTACATGAAAATGGAAGATTGGTTATACAATTATAAATATGATTGGGGCATTGAAAAAAGCCTGAAAGGTGTAGTAAGAAGAGCAACTTATTTATCGGATAGCGATACAGCTTATAGTTTGTTTTTAAACAATTATCCGGCCCTGCAGCATTGCTACGAAGAATTCTTTCCGGATGTTAAACAATTTGCAAAACATAGATTTGAAGAACTTCTTCGATGATTAGCAGCGTTGTACAAACTGATGAACCAATATTTTTGCAGTGAAATTGCTGACCATGAAAAAACTACTTTCTACTCTTTTAATTTGCGGCTTCTTTATTTCTGCCTCTGCACAAACACAGGTTGCCATTAAAACCAAGTTGCCTGTTTTAGACAAATCGCCAATGGACATGGCATATTATCCCGATAATTACCCTGTGCTAAAAATTCAGGATAAGACTACAGAACCTTTGGCTGCAAGAATTATTTACAGCCGTCCGCAAAAAGATAACCGCACCATTTTCGGCGACCTGATTGAATACAACGAAGTATGGCGCCTCGGTGCGAACGAAGCCACCGAAATTGAATTTTTCAAAGACGTAAAAATTGACGGCAAAAAATTATTGAAGGGCCGCTACACGATGTACGCTATTCCTACACCTGCAAAATGGACCATCATTTTTAATAAAGACACAGATATCTGGGGTGCATTCAAATACGATGAAAAGAAAGATGTGCTGCGGACAGATGTTCCTGTAAAAAATCTGGATGTTCCTGTAGAGATCTTCACTATGAATTTCAGCAAGACGGCCGGTGAAACTGATTTAAATATTTCCTGGGATAACGTTTCAGTTGCCCTGCCCATCAGCTTCAAATAAAACATGTTTAAAAACAGCCTTACGCCTTAGACATAAGGCTGTTTTTGCTTATTGCTTATACAAAGTATCCTTACCCGTCGAATCAGCAACCTTGGTTCCCGCCGAAGTATTGACGTGGTTAGATGTATCATTGTTCAAATTCGTATCTACAGGCATTGTGGTTGTGTCGGTGTTTGGATTACCATCACCTGCGCCGCCACAACTGCACAGGCAAACAGCCAGGCTTACAATCATCAAATAATTTTTCATAAACTTTTTGTAGAAGACCATTACAATTATTCTGCCATTGAATTGACGGCAATAAAAAGCTGCTTTGTGAAAGCAGCTTCAGTATCTAACCAAAACAAAAGATTTACTCCATTAGAATTTTATATGTCTCTACAGTTCCCGTTGACCTATTAATTATTTTGAGCAGGTACATTCCTTTATTTATGGTTTTCTCTCTTTTATAAATTACTGTTGTGTTTGTAATTGATTTTTGTTCGCTGGCATATAATTTTCTTCCGGCCAGATCAAATAATTGAATTGTAAAATCGGCAGCCGTGCCAGATGAAAGATTGATATATAACTGATCTTTTACAGGATTAGGATAAACTCTTGCATTGCTTGCCACAGAAAGCGCAACAACATTACTGTAACCCGTTTGCCCGTTTTTATAAACTATTTTAATGCGATACCAATTTTCTCCCAAACCGGGTTGCCGATCAGTAAACATATATTGATTGTTACCTTCAAAATTCTTTACACCAAAACTTTCCAATGTTTGAAAATTATTGTCATTACCTATTCTTTTTTCAAGAATATAAGCAGCAATAGTATTTTCTTCATTTACTATCCAGGAAAGCTGGTTAGCGCCATTTATTATTTTCCCTTTCAACTGAAGCGAAACAGGAAGAAAAACAATGCCGTCGCATTGGCCATCCAGCGTAAAGCTGCTGAAACGCATAAGGCATCCGTTGTTCACATTCACTTTACATACATATTGGCCTACTTCTTCAGGAACAAAAAATGGCAGATTATATGACAATCCGCTGCCCACAAGCGTACTGTCTGTAGGCGTGGTTTTGTGATACCATTCGTACGTTGCATTGTGTATGGTATCAACAGTAAGCGTTGTATTTTGGTAAAAACAGAGTTGCGATGCTTTAACCGAAACATTTTGCAGTGGCAAAACGCTTACATCATCCAGCGTACCGTTTCCACAGGCGTCAATGGCCCTCATGCGTACCAGTGAATATAGCGTACCGGTGTTGATAGAAAAAACCGGATCGCTTTGTGCTGCTGTAGTAATGCTCGGTGTTTCGGGGAGGCTGCTAAAAATCTCATAACTAAATGGCGATACGCCGCCTTTTACATCAGAGCTCAGGCTTAGAGTATTATTGTCGCACTGATACACTGCAGACTGCCCCTGCGAAGGATATGCATAAGGTTGAACAGTTACTGTATCATATAATTTGCTGTTGCAGGTTTGCATGGTATATTCAACAACGTAAGTAGCAGGTTCCAAATCGGCGAAAGTGTAAACGTTGGATGAAACGGAAGAATAGCTTTTGTTGAACGCAACACCATCTTTCTTAATAATAGCAGGGCGTGTTGTATAAAAATTAGATGTACAACTTACCTGCAGATCACCTGCACCGTTTATCCAGGCCCCGGTGGGGCATTTCGATCTTACGCTAATGCTTTTTGTAACAATGGAAGCATCTGGTGTAATCAGCACCGTATCTTTTTGATTGCAGGCATCTATTCCTACTATTTTATACTGCGTACCTGCGGGCAGGGAAGGCAGTAGAATTTGAAATGGATTACTTGCAGTAAGTGTATCGTATTGTATTAATCCGTTTGGATGAAAAATCTTGATCTGGTACGGGCCGTTAGTATTAGCAAATTTTACACTTACATTGGTATTGCCAATAGAACATGATTTTGCGGATGTAATAGTAAGACCTCTAATAGCACTAAATGTTTTACACACACGCATGGTTGTGTCTTTACAGCCATCATGCACTTCAAAACAATAACTTCCGTACGGCAAATGATCAAAGACACCCGTTGCATTAGAGGCTACTAAATTATTATCGACATCATAAACATAATATAGGGGACTGGTGAGATTGGTGCCAGTAACCTTTGCAGAAAAATCGGCACAAGAAGAATTTGTTTGTTGCACAGTGGCATTTACACTGGGTATCGCCTGCCATTGTGTAAAGCATCGAACAATAGTAGAATCGGTACAACTATCTTTTATTTTAATGCAGTAAGAGCCATACGCAACATCTGCAAAAACACCTGTTGTGTTGCAATACAGTAATACATCGGTACTGTCGTACAAACAATACTGTGGATTGGTTAGATTCAGTTGATTTGTAATAGCGGCTGTAAAGCCTGTACAAGCCTTATTAGTTATATCAACCGATGGGCCAACAGAAGGTACGGGCCTGCTGCTGCTAAAGCAAAGCGCTGCAGTAGTGTCGCCACAGGAAACTGCCTTCACACAATAACTGCCATGTGTTATGCCTGTAAAGTTTCCGGAGGAATCGCAGGTAACCAGGTTTCCCAGGTCATCATACAAGCAATAATTAGGTGTTATTAAACTGTCTCCTGTAATACTTACATTGAACGTGCTGCAGTCAGCGCCGGTTATTGAGTAGTTTTTTAAAACAGGCACGGGCTTGGTAGCCGTAAAACATCTGCTGATGGTTGTATCAGAACATCCATTGGTTATTTGAATACAATAACTTCCGTAAGGCAAATCTGCGAAAACACCATCTGTGTTGCAACTAATAATATTGCTATCGTTATCGGTTAAGCAATAATTGGGATTGATCAAATTAGTTTGACCGGTAATAGTAGCGGTAAAACTTGTGCAATTTTGACTGCTGATAGAAACATTTGATGCGACGGCCGGTTCCGGTCGTGATGCTACAAAGCATTTTACGATAGTGGTGTCGTAACATGCATCTGTTATTTTAATGCAATAGCTGCCATAAAGAACATGTGTAAAAACACCATCAGAATTGCATTCTAAAATGTTGTCATCACTATCGTATAAACAGTAATCAGGTGATGTGAGATTTTGTGCATTATTAACAGTTGCTGTGAAATTGGTGCAGGTAAAATCGCTTAGCCCTATGCCGCCAACTGATGGTTTTACATTTGCAGGCAAGCTCCAGTTAGCAGTATGAAGATTGCCGCAATCATCTTTCGCTACAAGAGTAACATTTCTTGCAGTGCCCAAAACGCCCACCGGGCGAGCCCGGCAGCCCGCCGTTCATCTTCCTGGATCCGCCCGAGCACGACCGGCTGCGCCGCCTCGTCATGCAGCAGTTCACCCCGGACCGGATCCGCGGCATGCACCGACGCATC
>JBQCHB010000423.1:0-5155 GCA_051955075.1 Flavisolibacter sp. | reverse complement strand
AAAAATCTTGCTAATCCGCCAAAGGTGGTTTTTGTTACGGCTTACAGGGAGTATGCCGTTGACGGATTTGAATTAGACGCTGTAGATTATCTTATTAAACCCGTTTCTTTTGAACGTTTTTTTAAAGCCATTACTAAACTTAACCGGCTTGTAGGCCGTGAAATACCAGCAACTTCGTTAAATGAAGGCCCTGATCCTGCTGCTTTCATTTACCTGAAAGTGGACAAGGATATGAAAAAAATTTTTGTGAACGATATTGAGTATATCGAAAGCTGGAAAGATTATGTAAAGGTTTTTCTTACCGGCAGCAGGCATTTCCTCGTAAAGCGGTCCATCAGCGCTGTTGAAAATCTTTTATCAGAACACAAATTTCTGCGGGTGCACCGGTCTTACATTATTTCGCTCAGTAAAGTCTCCGGCTACAATGCCCTTTCAGTTAAGCTGGGTGCAAATAAAATCCCTGTTGGCAGGCTGTATAAGCAATCTGTAATGGAAAGGTTGCAGAACGTTGAATAATGTTTTCTGACAGGATATAAATTTGCCTTGTGGAAAATGATCAACCAATTATTCTTTTCGATGGTGTTTGCAACTTTTGTAATGGCGTTGTCAACTTTTTAATAAAACAGGACAAGGAAAAAAAATTGCGTTTTGCGGCCTTGCAATCAGAAGCCGGTAAAAAAATATTGGTGCAATATGGCTTTCCTGCCGATTACCGGCAATCGTTCATATTTATTAATAAAAGCAAAGCTTCCCGCAAATCAACGGCAGCATTAAAATTGTCTAATCAACTTCCGTGGTATTGGAAATGGATGCAAATATTTTGGATCGTTCCTAAATTTTTGCGTGATGCGGTGTATGAATTTGTATCGAAACACCGCTACGAATGGTTTGGAAAGAAAAACCAGTGCATGGTGCCTACGGCAGATACAAAAAGCAGGTTTTTATAATTGGCTTACTGTGCATCCTCAGTCAACGCATATCGTTTTCTCAACTCCTGGAGTTCTTTCCTTTTATGTTTTAACTGGTCGTTGTTATCTTTTATAAGAACGAGATATTGAATGCCAATCCATGCTATCCAGTTGAACAAGAATTTAGGCCAACTAACATCTGCAAAATATTGCATCAGTAATTTCTTATCAATAAAAATACGGGTCAAAAAGTCTATTGTATAAAACAGCACAGCATAAAATAAAGCCGAACGAACTACATACCAGGCGCCTCTGGTTTTTACCTGCTTTTCAAAAGAAACTATTTGGTCTTCGGTTTGCCTTAACCTTCGTTCTTGTAAGGGAGTTAGGTTCATAGCGTTATTTCTCCTACAAGATACAATACGCATTTACCACTCATTAAAACACGGTCGCCCTTTAATTCGCACTGCAAATCACCACCTCTTGGCGAGAGTTGTTTACAAAACAATTTTGTCTTGCCCAACTTGTCACTCCAATAAGGTACAATGTTGCAATGCGCCGAACCGGTAACCGGATCTTCAGGTATACCGGCGCCGGGATAAAAACATCTTGATACTGCATCGGCCGATTGTCCTTTGGCAGTTACAATCACTCCTACTGTATCCAACTCTTTCATTAATGTATAATCAGGTTCAATGTTTTTCACTGCTTCTTCATCAGGCAAAACAATAAAATAATCTCTGGAACGTAATACCTCTACCACTGTGCTAACGCCTACTGACGACAATAACTTGTCCGGCACGGTGCAGGTCTGCGGCATGCGTGAAGGAAAATCCAGTGTATAAAAACCATCTGCAGCAGAAGCTTTTAAAACGCCTGCTTTTTGTGTAGAGAAATTGATCTCTGCAAGATGTGGCTCCAAAAAATTTTTAATGACATAAGCCGAAGCCAATGTAGCGTGGCCACATAAGTCAATTTCGTATTCAGGGGTGAACCAACGCAGGTGGTAACCTTCATCCGTTTTTACAAAAAAAGCTGTTTCACTTAAATTATTTTCCATAGCAATTTTCTGCATTAGTTCATCTTCCGGCCACTCTTCTAATGGAATAACAGCAGCAGGATTGCCCTGAAAAATTTTTTCTGCAAAAGCATCAACATGATAAACAGTAAGCTTCATAAAAATTATTTTAGAGGAATTCGCGGCAGCGATAACCGGAAACGCACAGCCACTATACGAATAGCAAAGATCAAAAGAATACAGCCCACTTTAGAAACGTCGCCGCCAGCGCCGGTTTTAGACAGTATATAATAAACAATACCACCAATAATGCAGGCCAATGCATAAATCTCTTTTTGAAAGATCAACGGCACTTTGTTCAGCAGCACATCGCGAAGCACACCGCCAAAACAAGCGGATATTGTCCCTAATGCCACACAAATACCAGGACTAAAATTATGTTTCATTCCTACTTCAAGACCGATAATAGTGAACAATCCAAGGCCTAATGCATCAAACAAAAATAAAGGTGTATTCAGGTGTTTGAGGTACGAGCCAAAAAGCATGGTAACAATGGCCGTTATAAATATCAGCCACACAGTGCCGCCGGTCTGCAACCAATTTACCGGAAGATTTCCTACCAGCACATCTCTCACCGTTCCGCCGCCAATAGCCGTTACAAATGAAATGATAAGAATACCAAAAGGATCGAGCTTTTTTTCCATGGCAGAAAAAACACCCGATACAGCAAAGGCAAATGTGCCTAGAATATCAATGATGTTAAGAAAATTGGAATACATGCAGGCTAAAGATAAAAGGAATAGGCTTGAATTGACACTTTATCCGTTACGTAAAAGGAATTACTCAGCGTATTTTGCGTCCTGCTCAACCTTTCAACGTATCAACCAATCAGCCACGTTACTCAGCCATCATTTCCCTGATCACGGCCTGCACTTCTTCGGTATTGGGCTTGCTGAAATAATCACCATCGCTGCCGTAGGCCGGACGGTGAGCTTTTGAAGTAATGGTTCTTGGTGCCACATCAAGCCATCGATAACCTTTTTGTTCTTCCATTACTTTGTTGAACATATATGCTGCTGCGCCGCCTGGTACATCTTCGTCAACAAACACAATGCGGTTTGTTTTTTTCAGCGATGCTACAATTGCATGATGAATATCAAAAGGCAAAAGTGTTTGCACATCTATTACTTCGCAACTGATGCCCTGCCGTTCCAAAGTTTTTGCCGCATCCATCACCACCCGCAGTGTAGAACCGTAACTAACAACGGTTACATCAGTTCCTTCTTTTATAATTTCGGGAATGCCTAGTGGCACACTAAATTCTAAAAGATTATTAGGCAATTTTTCTTTTAAGCGATAACCATTCAAACACTCTACAACAATGGCCGGATCGTTTCCCTGCAGTAAGGTATTATACATACCAACTGCCTGCGTCATATTTCTAGGCACGCATACATACATGCCCCGCAGTGCATTAATAACTACGCCCATGGGTGAACCGCTGTGCCAGATGCCCTCCAGGCGATGCCCCCTTGTACGTACAATAATGGGACAACTTTGCTGGCCTTTGGTACGATAATGCAAAGTAGCCGCGTCATCGCTTAAAGGTTGCAGGCCATACAACAAATAATCAAGGTATTGTATTTCAGCTATAGGACGCAAGCCTCGCATCGCTAATCCAATGCCCTGCCCCATAATCGTCAGCTCACGAATACCGGTATCAAAAATTCTTTCTTGTCCGTATTTAGCCTGCAAGCCGGCAAAGCCCTGGTTCACATCGCCAATGTAGCCAAGGTCTTCACCAAAAGCTACTACTTTCGGGTTGCTGGCAAAAAGCCCGTCAAAATAGCGGTTCAATACTTCAAAGCCATTGACCGTTGGTGCATTATCTGTATAAGCTGCAGGCACTCCTTTTACATTCAATGCACTTTTGGGGCCTTCGTTATATAGGTCTGAACTAAAAAGCTCTTCATTCTGTTTTTGGAGATCAGCGTAATAATCTTTCAGCCAATAACCTGCATCATTAGTACCAACAATGTCAATGGCTGCGTTCAGTATACGCATCACATCCCTGCGCAAAGGCTCTTTAATTGCGGCTAACTCTTTTGATAAAGCATTCAGTTCATTAGAACGATCGCTGATCTTGGTTGCTGCATCATTGATTAAATCAACAGAGCGGCTGACCTGGTTGCGAATAGGTTGCAGATAAGCTTCCCATGCGTGCAGCCTGGCTGCACGAACTTGTTCTTTTGCTTGTCTTTCAATATCATCCAACTCTTCGTCGGTAGCCAGCACATTAGCCAAAATCCATTCTCTCATTTTTCTCATTCCATCCCACTGCCTTTCCCAATCCAGTCTTTCGGGTGCTTTATAGCGTTCGTGGCTGCCCGATGTGGAATGACCCTGCGGCTGCGTGATCTCTTCTACATGAAACAACGTAGGCGTATGTGTTTCCCTGGCCAGGCGAATACCTTCTTCAAATGTTTCGCACATGCCCGCATAATCCCAGCCCTTTACTTTGTAAATATGAATGCCATTTGTTCTTTCTTCTTTTTGCATGCCGCTTAAAGCCTCGGAAATAGAGCTTTTGGTAGTTTGATATTTTTTCGGAACAGAAATGCCATAGCCGTCATCCCAAACAAAAACCACCAATGGCACCTGCAATACGCCTGCGGCATTAATGGTTTCCCAAAACTGGCCTTCAGACGTGGAAGCATCGCCTATGGTGCAAAAACAAACTTCGTTTCCGTTGTTGGAAAGATCCGTAAACTGTTGCAGTTCTTTTATATTCCTAAATGATTTGGAAGCGAAGGCTAATCCTAAAGCCCTGGTCATTTGACCTGCTGTCGGGGCGATATCAGAAGAAATATTTTTTTTGTCTGCCAAATTCAACCAATTGCCCTGCTCATCTACAAAGGGTGTAGCAAAATGAGAAACCATTTGCCTGCCTGCGCTGAAAGGTTCGTTAGCAATGTCAGGATCGGCATAGAGCTGCGCAAAAAACTGCTCAACGCTTGAAAGCTCACTGGCAAACATAAAAGTTTGATCCCTGTAATATCCTGAGCGAAAATCTCCCGGCTGGAAAAATTTGGCCATAGCCACCTGTGCCACTTCCTTACCATCGCCAAAAATGCCAAACTTGGCTTTCCCGGTCAACACTTCTTTACGCCCCAAAAGGCTGGCCTCACGGCTTACACAAACCCATCGGTAATCCTGAAGGACCTCAGTT
>JBQCHB010000422.1:0-2872 GCA_051955075.1 Flavisolibacter sp. | reverse complement strand
TTATTAGCAGAAGTGCTTGTGCTTTGCGTTTTTATACTTACAAAAATTCCTGAAGCGAATTTTAAAATTGGTTTTTTATGGCTCAATCCCATTGGGGCTTTTGGCGTTATCATCTTTAGCCTGTTGCTAAACCCACTCATGAAAAATAAAAAGCCGGTTGTGATAAAGCAAAACATTCAACAAGAAAGCACCCGGTTTTAAGGCTTGAAACTTTATTGTAAAAAGAAGAGGCTGCATATCGGTGTCCTCGTTAATTTTGCGGCTCAATTAAAATCCTTGTAGGGAAATGAAACTAATGAAGTTTGGCGGCACCTCTGTAGGTAAGCCGCAACGGATGCATGATGTAGCGAAATTGATCACATTAGATGCAGAACCTAAAATTGTTGTATTGAGCGCCGTGTCCGGCACTACCAATGCATTGGTGGAGATCGGCAACCTTTTGTCTTCGGGCGGCAGGGAAGCAGCCAAGCAAAAAATTGATGCGCTTGAAAATCAGTACAAACAGTTCATTACAGAGTTGGTGAAACAGCCACAGGCTTTGCAAAAGGCCGAAAATATTTTAAAAGAACATTTTGAGTTTTTGAATATCATTCTCAAAATTTCTTACAATGAAGCATTGAATAAAGACATTCTGGCGCAGGGCGAATTGCTTTCTACAAAGCTTTTCAGCGTTTATTTAGATGAGCAAGGCATCTCTCACGAATTGTTGCCTGCTTTGGAATTTATGAGCATCGATGCCAACGACGAGCCGCAGGTTGAAGTGATCCGCGAAAAGCTTTCAAAGATTTTGAAGAAACACGCTGCCCAAACATTATTTATTACACAAGGTTATATCTGTCGCAATGCGAGAGGTGAAGTAGATAACCTGAAACGGGGCGGCAGCGATTACAGCGCTTCTTTAATTGCAGCAGCCATCAATGCCAGTGTGTGCGAAATATGGACGGACATCAGCGGTATGCACAATAACGATCCCCGCATTGTAAATAAAACGATTCCTATCGAGCAATTGAGTTTTGATGAGGCAGCAGAACTGGCTTATTTCGGTGCTAAGATTTTGCACCCTGCGTCCATTTGGCCGGCACAGCAATATAAAGTGCCTGTAAAGCTGTTGAATACTATGGAGCCCTCAGCAAAAGGAACACTCATAGCAGAGGCAGCAGCATCAAAAGGAGTGAAAGCTGTGGCCGCAAAAGATGGCATCATTGCCATTAACGTAAAAAGCAGCCGCATGCTGCTGGCTTATGGTTTTTTGAGGAAAGTATTTGAAGTGTTTGAAAAATACCGTACACCTATTGATATGATCACTACGTCGGAAGTAGCTGTTTCTCTAACTATTGACAGCGATGCCGCTTTAGCTGACATTATTAAAGAATTGGAAACTTTTAGCACGGTGGCAATAGATAAAAATCAAACCATTGTATCCATTGTAGGTAATGAAATCGCTTCTCATGCCGATTCGTTGAAGAAAGTGTTTGATTGCTTAAGCAATATAGCTGTGCGTATGGTGTCATACGGTGGCAGTGTGCATAATATTACCATATTGGTTGCCGGCGATGAAAAGAAAAAAGTGCTGCAGCAATTGAACAGTGGGTTGTTCGGATTATAGAACTAAGATTTATAAGATTAATTGGATTAACTAAGAAATAAAAAGAGTCTTCTTTAACTGAAGACTCTTTTATAGTAAATGTTTTAATCTCCTCCTTAATCCTTCAAATCCTATAAATCTGAGTTCTTTATACAATCAGCAAAGCATCTCCATAACTAAAGAAGCGGTATTTGTCTTTGATGGCTCTTTTATATGCCTCCATGGTTAAATCATACCCGGCAAATGCGCAGGTCATGATCAACAAGCTGGTTTTGGGCAAATGAAAATTGGTCACCAAAGAATCGGCAATGCTGAAATCGTAAGGCGGATGAATGAACATATTGGTCCAGCCTTCCGATGGCTTTAATAACTTTTGTGCTGTTACTGAAGATTCCAAAGCTCTCATGGTAGTGGTGCCGATGGAGCAAATGCGATGACTAGTCTCTTTTGCTTTGTTTACAATTTTGCAAGCCTGTTCTTCTATACGATAATATTCATCATCCATTTTATGTTTGCTCAAATCTTCCACTTCAATTGGACGGAATGTGCCCAGGCCCGTATGCAGCGTTACCTCTGCAAAACGGATTCCCTTGATCTCGCAACGTTTGATCAGTTCACGGCTAAAGTGTAAGCCTGCAGTGGGAGCCGCCACAGCGCCTTCGTATTTGGCATAAACCGTTTGATAGCGTTCACGGTCCTCTTCATCGGGTTTGCGCTTAATGTATTTTGGCAGCGGCGTTTCGCCATACTTTTCCAGCACCTGGCGAAAATCATCGTCTGTCCCCTCGTGTAAAAACTTGATTGTACGGCCACGGCTTGTAGTGTTGTCAATTACTTCGGCCACCAATTCTTCCGTATCGCCGAAGTACAATTTATTGCCTACGCGAATCTTTCTTGCGGGATCAACAATTACATCCCACAGGCGGTGTTCCTTATTTAATTCACGCAATAAAAAAACTTCGATCTTGGCGCCGGTTTTTTCCTTGCGGCCATACATTCTTGCAGGAAAAACTTTGGTGTTGTTTACAGTGAAAACGTCCTTATCGTCAAAATAATCAAGGATGTCTTTAAAATGTTTGTTCTCAATCTGTCCTGTTTTGCGATGCACTACCATCATGCGGGCATCTTCACGTTTTTTAGCAGGATGTTGGGCAATAAGGTTTAGCGGGAGGTCAAACTTAAATTGTGAAAGCTTCATGGAGTGTTTAGTGTTTATTGACGGCCTTTTGACACAAACCGGTGAAGCAGGCAGAGGGCTAAGAGAGTACAAGAAGGTTTTCGTTTTCT
>JBQCHB010000421.1:0-6842 GCA_051955075.1 Flavisolibacter sp. | reverse complement strand
CTTATGCCATGTTTAAAAAAGCGGGTGCTAAACACAGGGTGGAGCTCTAGTCATGTTTTTTTTCATTGCCCGGCTTGTGTCGGCACAAGCTTACACCATGCTTTCAGCAAGGCCGGGCCGGCATGAAACGCAAGGGATATAACGGCTACC
Organism: Flavisolibacter sp.; assembly: GCA_051955075.1. Classification (GTDB taxonomy): domain Bacteria; phylum Bacteroidota; class Bacteroidia; order Chitinophagales; family Chitinophagaceae; genus Flavisolibacter. The sequence continues at coordinate 6,692 of JBQCHB010000421.1, read as the reverse complement.
TTGTGAAGACACAGCTATGGCCATGAAAACGTATGATGGAAAAACGGCTGCGTTCGCTGCGGTTGCATTTCAAGTCCGGACGGCGTCTGGCTGTGCCGACCCCGTAATTTACACATACAATCTTCATCTTGCCGCTATGGTGCTGCCCAATTGCCAATTGATAAGGCTATTTTTAAAAAAACCGGGCGGGTAAAATTTGCATGTCTAACTTATTTTCCGTTTGTCGTACTATGTTGAAAAAAACATAAGTAAGGAATAAATATTATTGCTAAATTGAATAAAACTAACCGCTGTATGATACTACCAAAATTTGAGAATTACTCCGAATGGGCACAAAAAATGCAGGATTTGGCCCAGGAAACACAAGTTAGCTCTTCCCTTATTTACGTAGGTTTTGAAACAGTAGAAGCCTATTTAAATTCAAATGAAAAGGACAAGGACTTTTTCAGAGATAAAATGGCTGAAAATTATTTCGCGGAAATTATGAACATATTCCTTAAGGGACCTTCTTTGTTGGCAGCTTCAGATTCTGCAGAGCTTTATACTGCCGATCTTAAACCGGTAGACATAGACCCCATAAAAGAAAGTTTGAAAGAAGCCTTGTCTGAATTTCCGAATGGAAATGAATGGGAAGCCCGCCGGTATGCATTTAGAAAGGCGAGGGAGGAAGTAATGAGATTTACGGAGAAAAAGGCCAAGCATCCTTTTGACTATGTACTGGAAGATTTGAAAGATGACATAGAAATTTTTTACAAAATAGAATTGTTTTTTAAAATAACGGAAGGAAGCAATTAACCCTGGGCTTCCCCTGCTACCTTCCTATTCCCCAATAGCGGGCTTTCAAATCCAGTGCACTTTATCAATGCGGGCCATGCATGTTTTACTTAAAAACTAAACCCCAGCGTTCGCGGCGTTCGCTGCGGTTGCATTTGCTAAACCTATTGTTTTAAAGTCCACCGGCATTTGCATAACCCATTCTAAATTATATATTGTGAACTACAACCAGCGTGTTTATGAAAATGGCTACCATTTCTAACGAACTGCAGATAGAAATGCTATCTCTGAAAAAAGCGGCGCTTATGTTTCGTGCCGTTAACAACAAGCTTCGCCTGCAAATCTTGTATATGCTCCACGACAATAAGAGAATGATGGTGAAGGCGCTTTACAAAAAAATGGAATCAGACCAGTCGACAACTTCCCAGCATTTGGCTATTTTAAGAAAAGCAGGTGTTGTACATACTAAAAGAGAAGGGAAGTGCATTTACTATTCTGTTGCCTATGAGCGGCTGAAAGAACTGCATGCCTGTGCAGCGGAGGTTTTGAAGAATATAGAGCAATAAAGCGGGCAGGCAGGGTTTATGTAACGTACATCGCCACGGCTTGTGTCCGCACAAGTCTTCATACAATCCTTTCAGTAAAACCAACAGGCATGAAACGTAAGGAATAAGTAGTGCTGTAGTAAACCATCCCCTCCTTTGGCGGGGCGAAGTAAAGAAATGGTTTTTTATAAACGACTTGGGGTGGGTTTGTGTGTTAGTTCAGACCCACCCCCTTCTGACAGTTCTTTATAGCAAGTAGCTGCGGCCCCTCCGGAGGAGGAGACGGGAAGTCTTTAATTGCAGAGAAGGAAAAACCAAGGGCTTTAGGAGACATCCCCTCCTTTGGAGGGGCGATGTTGAATAATGGTTGAACTAAAACGACCTGGGTGGGTTTGCATTGTTAGTTCAGACCCACCCCCTTCTGACAGTTCTTTATGGTAAGAAGCTGTGGCCCCTCCGGAGGAGGGGATGTAACATTTCTTATGACGAAGAAAAAAAGAAACGAGCTGGGTTTCGTTCATCCAAGAAATATTCTTTTCCTTCCTATCTTCCCTCCATGAAACAACTACTGCTCGTTTTTTGTGTGATCGTTTCCGTTACCACGTACTCCCAGTCTTTTTACGGCCGCACTACAGGCCCGTTGCCTTTTCTCAATTATGGCCTCGGCCAGGACCGGCTGGGTGGCGCCAAAATGGGCTATCTTGATTCAAACATTTTGGTAAAGGTGGTGGACAGTGTGAAGAATGATTATAAACTGCAGCTTTCGCAGCAGCACTTTGCTTACCTGCCTAAGGCTTCCTTTAAAATGGATACAGCCATAAAGCTGCAACCGTTTTATCTTACCAATAGCTGGCGGGTGTGGGGCGACAGTGCTTACGATTATGTTTCTGTTGCATTGACTGAAAAACTGCCGTACCGTGCCGTTCAGCAAATAGATCCTTCCCGCATCGTAGTAGATATTTTTGGTGTGGCCAGTAATACCAACTGGATCACCCAACTAAAAACCGTAAGGGAAATTAAAAATGCGTGGTACGAACAGGTAGAAGATGATGTGCTGCGGGTGTTTATCGAATTGAAACATAAACAGCATTGGGGCTATGCTATTTATTATCGCAACAACAGCCTGCAGATTCGCATTAAGCCGCAGCCTGAAGTGTTGAAAGTGAAGAAGCTGAAGATTGCCATTGATCCTGGCCATGGTGGCAGCAACAGCGGTGCAGATGGCGTTACTACAAAAATATTGGAGAAGGAATATACCCTGAAGATTGCGAAGGAAGTGGAAAAATACTTTCGCAAAAAAGGCGCTGAGGTGTATATGACCCGCACACATGATACCGACTTGACCATGGTGGAAAGAACCATGATGCTGCGGGAACAGCAGCCGGACATTTTGATCAGCATTCATTTAAATTCCTCGGGCAACCCTGCTACGGAAGGCGTAAGTACTTACTACCGTTATATCGGCTTCAGGCCACTGTCGCAAAAGATACTGGACAGGATGCTGGAACTGGGGTTGAACAATTATGGTAATGTAGGTGCTTTTAATTTTTCGCTGAGCGGGCCCACGGAATATCCTAACTGTTTGGTGGAAGTAGCATTTTTAAGTAATGTGGAAGATGAGAAAAAGATTCTCGATCCAAAGTTTCACAAACAGGTAGCAAAGAAAATAGAGAAAGGCGTGGAGGATTGGTTGAAGGCGGTGAAGAAGTGAGGCGTTGCTTTCTGTGCTTTCTTGCCTGATTGTTTATAGAAAGTTGCGTTTATTAGTGGCTTCCCTCGAAATAATTTAATTAAGAGCCAGCAATAAATGTTTCCACTTAAACCGCCGATGTTTTACAGGAGCCATTTCTCTTTACCTATGTTTTTTATTTTATTTGTAGCAAACAACTACTTATGAAACGATTGATCCGTCCGGCTTTCTTCCTTTTGATGCTGTGTTCCTTATTTTTTATTGGCTGCAAAAAAGATTCATCCGGCGAAAGCACTTACTATGTGAAATTTAAAATGGATGGTAACTGGATCACCTGGAACAGGGCTTTGGGCGAAGTGGGGAACGATCCGGCCGATCCGGGCAGAACACAATTTTCATTATCTGCTCAAAATGCTGCCAGCACTGAACTGTTGAATATTGGCGTAACTGTAAACAGCGGCAGCCTGGCAACAGGCACTTACTCTACGGATAATTCATTTATGGCCCTTTCCTATATGAAGAACACCAATACCCAAAATATTACCAGCTATACAGGTGGTGGATTTTTAGGGGGCGGAGATACCAGGTACGAGGTCACTATTACGGCTGTAACTGATAAAGTGGTCAAGGGTAGCTTCACCGGAACTTTTCTCAGGAACACGGCGGATGATACTGATGTGGTGAACATCACTGAAGGTGAGTTTGTACTACAGCGTGTCCGTTAAATGCTACTAATAAACAATTGAAAACTGCACAAACCTATATTAATACTTGAACAGATTTTTTTTCATACTAGCATTGCCTTTTCTTTTTGTGTCCTGCAAAAAGAATAAATCGGTTCTTTCCTCAAATAAATCAATTATCTCTTTTGATTTGAAAGCAGCATCTAATACCGGCGTGCTCGCATTGGACATAAGGGGGCGTATTGTTGGTGACTCTATTTTCCTTGGGTTGCCCATTACCGTTCCAGTAACAGCGCTTACGCCTTCAATTACTTTTACTGGGCAGTCTGTGTCACCAGCCACCGGTGTTGTACAGAATTTTTCAAATCCTGTAAATTATACTGTTGCCGCCGAAGATAAAAGCACACATCAATACACAGTAGTGGTACGACGCTTAAGCAATATAAAAGATATTCTTTCATTCAGCTTTAAAGCAAGCGACAATGCTGGTATTTTAATGAATGATGCAAAGGGCATAATTGACGGAGATACTATACGGGTAACGGTAGATGCCTTTAATATTGCTGCATTGGTGCCGTCCATAACACATGGTGGAGCAGGCATTATTCCCTCTGCGAGCAATAGCGCCAATTTTACTAAACCTGTAGGCTATACGGTCATAGCAGAAGATGGTACAACAAAAAAATACACGGTGGTGGTCCGTTCATCGGCAAGTCTTTTTATTGGTGGACAGGATGGATATCTGTATGCTTTTGATGCGGCTACAGGCAAATTGAAATGGAAATATTTGTTGAATCTTCCCGTACTTACCAGTCCTACATTTGCAAATGGAACGGTATATATTGGTAGCGGTTCCTTCCTGTTTGCGATAGACGGCGCTACAGGTTATTTAAAATGGCAAACAAATGTTTTTGGCACTGCTGGCTCAAGCCCGCAGGTGGCCGACGGCCTGGTTTATATTGCAGCAAGCCGCACAGGCTATTCGTCTGGCTTTATGCTTGCCATAGATGCTATTACCGGGGATATAAGATGGAAACAGCCACTTCTCACCGATTTTGTTTCTTGCAACCCTACTGTGGCTGATGGCCGTGTAATAACGGCTGATTTTAGCTGGGGACTGCATTGTTTTGATGCCGTTACAGGTACGCCTCTCTGGAATTTTAGTATGGGAATAATCAAGGATAACCCTGTTATGGTAAATGGCACTGTTTATTTAGGATCGGAAAACTATAAAATGATTGCTATTGATGCCGTTACAGGTACAAAAAAATGGGCTATTCCCAGCACCTACGACAATAATCAATTTATTCACGGCGTGGGCAGCAGCCCTACAGTTTATAATGGAACATTGTATACCGGCGGCGGCGAGGGCTATTTGTATGCCTATGATACTGCTTCCGGATCAATAAAATGGAAATATCCTCTTACCAGCGGCATCATTAATCCGGTAGGAGAAAACGAAGTGATATTTGGGAATAATCTTGTGGATATTGTATATGCAATTAATACGGACGGCACTTTAAAATGGACATATGGAACGATAAGCTTTACCAATGTTTCAGTAGAAAGACACAGTTCCACGGTTGCACACGGAGTTGTCTTTTCGGGTAACGGCTATAACCATGATATCGTAGCTCTTAATGCGGCAACCGGACAATTAATGTGGAGCTACGAAGGCACTGCTCCGTTTTCATCAGGGCCTTGCGTGGTAGATGGCCAGGGGAAAGTGTTTCATTCTGCGGTTTCGGGGGCGCAGCAATAAAATTGCTTGGATTAATGTGTTCGTTTTCAAAGTAAAAGTCACATCCTGAGAGTTCTTTGCCTGCTTTTTCCCAGCCTGGCGGTTCACAAGCACTCATAAACCTAGGCCATGATTAATGCAAACAGCTTACGACAGCACTTCAGGCGGCGGAAGCGGTGCATCTTGCACGTTCCATAAAAGAAGCAGCTTTAAAACTGGCTTAATTTGATCTCGATAATTATTTTTATCAGCTGTAAGATTTCGGCCCAACTCAACAACTTATGCTTTGTGTGACCTCATTTCAAAAGCGTTGCAGCGCATATTGATTCAAAAAGCATGATAGTATGGAAAAAGAATTTTTAGGGGCCATCTATAACTATCAAAAGATCATTTATAAGATCTGCAACGTGTATCGCGACACCCGGGAAGACCAGGAAGATTTATTCCAGGAAATCGTTTACCAACTCTGGAAGGCTTATCCGGGTTTTAAAGGTGAATCTAAAATAAGCACCTGGATATACAGGATTGCTTTGAATACGGCTATTGCTATTTATCGAAAATCAAAAATAGAAATTGATCATTACGCCGAGCTTCCCGAACACCTTCACCCGCTTTACGAAAAGAAGGCTTCTGAAAATGAGGAAAAGTTGTTTTGGGCCCTGCGGCAATTGAACGATGCAGAGAAAGCGGTCGTCTCACTGTACCTGGAAGATCTCAGCTACCAGGAAATAGCAGCGATCACAGGTTTAACCGAAACGAACGTGGGCGTGCGGCTGAACAGGATAAAAAATAAATTGAAACAAATACTAAAATAAAAACGATGGAACTAGATGATCTAAAATCTGGCTGGCAAGCTGCCGGTTCCGCTTTTACAAGTGAAGCTGATTTACAAAGAATGACCCGTGTAGCACATCACCCATCATTGAAAAAGATAAGAGCTAAGCTGATTGTGGAAACGATAGGGCTGTCATTCTTTTTATTGGTTTATTATGATTGGTTTGATGGAGACAAAAAACCATTTGGTGTGAATGTATTGTTGGTAAGCAGTTTGGCGTTATATATTTTAAACGATGTTATCGGCTATGTCGCTATCGCAACGCCTGTCAGGGGAAGAAATTTGAAATTATCTATTCAGAATTATTTGCTGAGAATCAAACGCCTTTTTGCCTTTTCATTGATCATCTCTATTGTGTACAGCATCTCCATAATTATCTTTTTTACGTCTGTGATCGATTTTACAAGAGAAAAAAGGTTGCTGC
>JBQCHB010000420.1:0-3522 GCA_051955075.1 Flavisolibacter sp. | reverse complement strand
GTAATGTTTATAACGCCTGAAAACAAGGGCTCATAATCCCGTTTAGGAATTACTTTTATAACATTTACTTCTTCGCCATCTTCAAAAAAACTACCGAGAAATTTATAATTGTAATACTTTAAGGCATTATCAGCAATCGGCGATACAAAACCGCGCGCATTCACCTGCGGCGCTATGTTTACATTATTTTTATAGAAGCTGATAAAGGCGGGAAAGCTAAAACCTAAACCATTATTACCACTTACACGCGTTGATACCACTTCAAGCTTCAGCTTATCCGGTAGCTGTTCATACACTTTTGTTACGGATTCGGTAAGATAAACAATTCCGCTACCCGAAGAATCCAAACCCATTAGCCGGCGGTCTTCCTCAGGAATTTTCTGGCCCATCACTGAACGTGGCAAATTCATTAATTCAATCAACCCTTTCACATAAACCTCTGCTTCAAAAGCTTTCACCTGCTCATCATAAAAAGAGCGTTTCTTAATCGCCTGCCTGATAATTTCATACGCCGGATCTTCGCTTTTGTTTTTTATGATGACTTCTTTTAAAGTCAATCTCTGTATAGACAATGTGAAATTGATTTTCTGGTCTGAAGATGTGACCGTAATATTTTTTTCCGAAGAAGCGTAGCCTACATAACGGCAATCAAAAGTGTAATTTCCCGGCGATAAATGGAAGCTGTACTTCCCTTCATTGTTTGCGGTAACACCGATGGGCGTTCCTTTCACGAGAATCGTGGCAAAAGGAAGCGGATTTCCTTCTGTATCTTTTACCATTCCTTCAACGGTTTGTGAGGAAGCTAAGTAAGTTGAAAGAATAAAAAACAGTGTGAAAAAATTACGCATGCTTTATGAAATTCATAGAAAATCAGGATACGGGGAAATAATATTAAACAGTCGGATTGGACTCCACTATTTTTTCTTTGCGAAGATAGCTACCTGTCAATGCTGCAAAACCCGCTACCATAGCGCCGATAAGGGCCGTAACGAATATTAATAAATTGGGACTATCTACCTTAAAAATTAAAACAGAAACCCGGTGTGCTAAAATATCGTCGTTTTTCATGCTTATCCAAAAACTGAGAAATCCCCATAACAAAAACAATGAAACAAACCCGCAAATAAATGAGAGCAGATGCTTTTGCTGAATAAAAACAGAGACAAACAAAGCGACAACAGCCACAGACCACCATGGAAAATACAAACACGATAAAAAACTAAAAAGTATGATTAAAATTGCGGAAACTATAAATTTCATATTTGTAATTTAAAGAGGAGAATTTTTCATAAATTAATTAAAGCTCATAGTCCATTTTATGCGGCTATCATTCGTTTCATTCGGTTTCATTACCCACAATTTATAATAGTTGCCTGCAGCCCAGGTATCCACGAAATTATCGTAAAACCTGCTGCCCGGATTCCCACTTTCTCCACCGGGATACACGCCGAATGCTTCTGTTTCGGGTGTCAGCGAAACTATCATCCTCCAACTAGGCCCATGCTGCGCCTTGGCAGCATTTATTGTGTTAGTTCCTCCGCCAATGGGCAAATGAAGACGGCTGAAAGCATCTAACCTGGCAAGGTGCTCCACATGAGTATCTTTATATTTTGCCCATTCAATTCTGCCTTCTTCATCAGCTTTTCTTATCACCGCTGCTGCCATTTTAAAAGCTGCCGTCACATCATCTGATAAAGATTCTTTGTTGGCAGTATTGATATCATCAAAAAATTTAAAATCCGGGTATTTATTAATGATATCCAGCAAAGCGCTCTCTGTGGGCCACGGCAATTGCAGGCCGGAATGCACAAACTCATCATTCCAGATTACCGTTGCCAGGCTGTCCCAGGTTACAACAAATAAGGTAGCGCCTTTTGAATCAGGATTATTATTACAATCCCAGCTCTTTAAAATTGAAAAATATTTTTGCTCTTGTGGACTTAGCTTATTTACCTGCATATTATTAATCAGAACCGGAAGCGCCCATTTACCAAAAATGTTATAATTATTGGTTTGCAGCTTCATCATGTCTTCAGGTGTAATATTATTCATTCCCTCAAGCCTTTTATTGATTTCTATTGCACGGTAAGGAGGATAATTTCCGCCTAAATAATAAGGATAGCTTGTGTCTGTGGGCATTTGATTGGCGCTGCTTACAAAATTTCTTCCAGGATTAATAAGATGAGGGTTTTCAAATTGCGGAATCATTCCCTGCCAAAAATAGCTGCTGTCTGTACCCGGCATCACGAAATCGCCCTGCCTGTACCATTTTGCAGGAAATTCGCCCTGGTCCCAAATAGCAATATCGCCATTTTTACAGGCAAAAATGCAGTTCTGGCCCGGCGTATGCAGATACTTGATCGCTTTCAAATAATCGTTATAATTTTTTGCTTTATCCAGCAGCGTAAACATTTTTAATTCATTGCTCGGATCATGCGCCTTCCATCGCACAGCGTAATTTTTCTTATTGGTATTTCTGCCCCCATCAAAACTTTTATCGTACATCACCGGGCCGATATTGGTGTAAACCACGGTATCAAGGTAATCAGCCTCTCCTTTTATTTTGATGACCTCAATTCTAAAATCAGAAGGAACCCAGGCGCTATCAAACCAGTATTCTTGACGGCTGTCGTCTTTAAATTTAACTTCATAATAATCTCTCACGTCGCGCATGGCATTGGTGAAGCCAAAGGCACAACTGTCATTGAAGCCAATAATGACAGAGGGTGCCCCCGGAAATGTAGCGCCATATACATTAAAAGACGGCGTAGTGATTTGCATCTCATACCATATAGAGGGAAGATTTAAACCCAAATGCGGATCGTTACATAAGATGGGATACCCACTTTTCGTTTTTTGGCCGCTTACCGCCCAATTGTTGCTTCCATTATCTTTATCCGGTTTTTGTTCAACAATGCTGTTGGAATCTTTATTGTCAAAATACAAAGAGTCAGCAGAGGCAGGTGCAGTAACCACCAGAGCAGGTGGAGCAAAGACGGTATCTTTAGGAACAATCGGATCCAGCGAATCCATTACGATAGGATAAATTTTATTAAAATCCGCAGATGAAAAAACCGATTTTGCGTTGGTTCTTTCAAAATCGCTTTCTTCTCCGGCCAGTTCCAGCGCCATGTATTTTAAAAAAAGCGCCGACTTAAAGTTGGACCACTTTTCAGGCTTGTAGCCCAGCAATTTATATTCTATGGGCAGCGTGCTTTCCGTAAGACTTTCTATATACGCATTTACGCCCGCTGTATAGCTCTCACATTCTGCCAGAGTTTCCGGATCTTTTTCAACCTCTTTCAGATTTTTTTCTGCGGCAAACACCATTCCGAGCCGTCTCTTGTCGCGATCATATTCTAATGCTTTGGGGCCGATAACTTCGCTTAATCTTCCGGCAGCCGCGCGGGTTTGAAATTCCATCTGCCACAGCCGGAATTTAGCATGCAAGTAGCCCTGCACAAAATAAGCGTCGTTTTCGTTATCGGCAAATACATGTGGTACCAGCCTTTCGTCAAAATA
>JBQCHB010000419.1:0-3364 GCA_051955075.1 Flavisolibacter sp. | reverse complement strand
TTTAAAACGTTTATGGAAATTATTTACTCCATCATCTCATCTACAAACTACCAACCATGACCAGCAACGAAATTCTCAAAGCCAGTATGCTTGACATACTCTTTGACAACCGCAACAAACAGTATGGCGCCTACACACTGCGCAAACAGTATGCATCACGCCTGGGCATTGCATTGAGTATAGCATTAAGTACAATTTTATTACTGCTTCTTTTAATAAAGCCGGGTGATTCCATTGCAACACAGCATGACGATAAACCGGAAGTTATTGTACATACACTTCGTATTCCTAAGATTCCGCAGCCACCGCTTCCTCCACCCAGCAAACCGACAGCGCCAAAGCCTGTAGCAGAACGCAGCTTTGCAGAAAATATAAAAATGGTTGACCACCTTAATCCGGAAAAAGAAATGAAGCCCATTGTCGATATTCAAGGCATGGCTATTGGTACAAATAATGTGGATGGCACGATTGTATCGGAAATACAGGTTGTAACAAAGCCAGATGGCGGCGCAGATCAATCTGCCGGAAAGAATGAAAAAGACGATGGCCGCTTTGTTCCACTTGAAAGAAGTCCGGAGTTTCCGGGTGGCACAAATGCCTGGGCCAATTTTTTAAACAGGTATTTGCACACACCTTCGGATCTTGAGCCGGGCGAAAGGAAAACGGTGCTTATTAATTTTTTGGTTGATACCGATGGATCGGTAACAGGTTTTAAAGTAGTACAATCCGGCGGAACGGCTTTTGATAACGAAGTGATAAGAGTGCTAAAGAAAATGCCCAAATGGAAACCTGCCATGCAAAACGGCCATGCTGTAGCTGTACCTTTTACGCAACCGGTAACATTTGTAGGTATCGAAGAATAAAATGTTTTAAATTGCTCCACCCAATTACAAACTATGTTGGAAGATTATCAGAATGAGCAAAGAAAAAAGGTGAGCCGCATGCGTTCCATAATGGATTACACTATGGGCGTGCTGATTTTATTGATCGGGTTTTATTTTCTTTTGTACAATCAATTAGGGCTGAATGTTTTCAACAGGCAGCCTTCGGCTTTGGATAAAGTTATAGGCGCAGTTTTTATTTTGTACGGCGTTTGGAGAATATACAGGGGATACAAAAAGGATTATTATCAATGATCAAAAAACATAGGTATGTACGAAATTGGTGCTGGCTTGTTTTATGTTTTTTTTGTGTAGCCTGCAATAACAACACGGTAAATGAACCGACCGACAGTTATAAGCAGGGAACTATTCACATTAGCTGCGATGAATCTTTCAAACCTGTAATAGATGCAGAGATACAAGTGTACGAGGCCAGTTTTCCTGATACAAAAATTATTGCACATTATAAACCGGAAGCAGATTGTTTGAGAGACTTTTGGGTAGATTCCATTCGCATGGTAATAGCTACAAGAGGATTTACAGAGCCGGAAAGAAAATCGATCATAGATTCTGTGAAAATAGGGCCTGTCATGGAAAAAGTTGCCCGGGATGCCATAGCTGTCATTGTTCACCCCAATAACCCGGATTCTTTTTTTACAATGAACGACATTCGGGATTTGGTAAGTGGAAAGCTTAAAGAAAAATTAATTCCTGTATTTGATGGGCTGAAAGCTACCAGTACGGTTCGATTTATGATAGATTCGGTGCTGAAAGGCGGCAGCCTTGGTCCTAATGTGGTGGCTGCTCAAAGCAGCGAAGGTGTTATTGACTATGTTTCTAAAACGCCCAATGCTGTAGGATTTATTGGTGTAAGCTGGGTAGGTAATAAAGAAGATACATCGCAACAAAGCTTTTTGAAAAAAATACGAATTGCCCGTGTAGAAAGTACAGACAGCGCCAATGCTTTTGTGCTTCCGGTTCAATACCTCATCTACACAAAAACGTATCCGATGGTACGTGATTTGGTGTATGTGCTAAGAGAACAGGAATATGGTTTGGGCGGCGCCTTTGCTAATTTTTTAAAAAGTGAAAGAGGCCAGTTGATATTCAGGCGTGCATACCTGCAGCCTGCCATCAGGCCTTTTTATGTTAGAAGAGCGGAGCTAAAAGAGAAATAATTAACAACTAAGAAGTAAACGAAACCGAATAATTTTAAATCTTAAAAAGAAAACAAAAATGAAGAAATCAGCTATTGTTTTGTGTTTTGCTGCTTTCCTTTCCATTACAGCTTTGGCGCAAAATGTACAGGAGGGAGTAAATAATTTTTATGCCGAAAGGTATGCAAGTGCCAAATCAGTTTTTGACAAATTGCTGGCTGCAAATCCAAACAATATAGAAGCCACTTATTGGCTTGGGCAAGTTTCCCTTGCTCAGGATGATATTGCCGGGGCTAAAGCCATTTATGACAAAGCCTTAACTGCCAATGGTAATGCTCCATTGATACTAGTAGGTGCGGGCCAGGTAGAACTATTACAAGGCAACGCTGCTGCAGCCCGTCAGCATTTTGAACAGGCAATTACAGCAAGTAAAGGCAGAAAGGGCAATGATCCTGTGGTTTTAGACGCCATTGGCCGTGCCAACGTAAATGCCTATACAGAATCAAAAAAACTCGGTGATTTGGATTATGCCATTGCTAAATTGAATGAGGCTGCAGAAAAAGCGCCTAATAATCCCGACATATTCTTAAATCTTGGAAATGCTTACCGCAAAAAGCACCAGGGCAGTGACGCCGTACAGGCTTACCGCAAGGCTGGAAACTTTGCACCTGCTTTATTTCGTACAGCCATGTTGTACATGACGCAAACCAATTACAGGCAGCCCGACAGTTGGAGTGTAGTGCTGGAGAACCTAAACAGTGCCATTGCAGCCGATCCAAAATTTGCGCCTGCTTACGAGCAGTTGTATTATTATAACCTGCTGGCCAAACAGGATTTTGCTACTGCAGAAAGTTTTGCCAATAAATATATAAGCAGTTCTGATCCAAGTCCCGAAAACCAGTACTTTTTGGCGCAAACACAGTTTGTACAAAAAAAGTATAATGATGCCATTACCAATGCAAAAAACATCGTTACACAAACAAACAATAATCCTAAACCTCGTGTTTACCGCTTGTTAGCTTACAGCTATCTTGGCAACAAAGACACCGCAACTGCCTGCCAGTACACCAATGAATATTTTGCTAAAGCAAAAGAAGAAGATGTAAGAGGCGACGATTATTTGCTTCATGCTTATGCTTGTGGCAAAGGCAATCCGGACATTATTCGTGCAGATATTACAAAAGCTGTGAGTTCAGACAGTGTTCTTTCAAGACAGGTAAAGATGTTGGATGATGCAGCGAAAGATGCAAAAGCAAGTGGCCACAGAGACCTGGAAGGTTGGTTTAATCTTATGTCGTATCAATTAAGGGGCACACAAACTACACC
>JBQCHB010000418.1:0-3163 GCA_051955075.1 Flavisolibacter sp. | reverse complement strand
CAAGTGGGGCAGATGGAACAAACATCAACATTTGTGCTGCTATCATCAGCGGTTCGGGCTGACCAAATGCTTCTATGATGAGTTTTCGCTGCATCTGTTTTAATATTTTTTTTTGCCTTTACATAAAAATGTCTATTTAGTTAACTGAGGTAAATAGGAAAAGCACACTTCTATAAGTAGACTTCCACAAGGGTGCTACACGGTCTCTTTTAAATTTTAATAAAGCACACCTGCATCCTATGCAAGGAGCAGACATCATCCGATTAAGGATAAGCTGCAAATTCGGTCAAGCGGTGGGTGTGCCGGTAAATCTTTTCTTATTTTTTACATCAGTTTTATTTAATTTTAATTTACTGGCCCAAACAGAGCAAAGCAATGCAGGCGTGCAACTTTGCAAGGGATAAGCCAGTTTCGACGGATTTTTTCCTGTTCGATGAAAGAGGCTGATATTTTATCAGTCTCTCTTTTTGCCAGCAACAAAATCCAGAGAACAATGCCTTCAAAACGCAAAGGAGTTTATCCGGCTACCAGGCCACTTACGTAAGGTGTTTGTTTTCTTAGCACATAATTAATCCGTGCCATTAAATGCCTTGCTATTTTAATGATCGCTTTATTTTTATGCATTCGTTTGCAATAATCTTTGTACTTCATGAGCATGGCAGGATCTTTTTTGACAAGCACCCAACTGCTTTCAATAATTGCTTCTCTGAGGAAGTTGTTGCGTCGATGCGTAAGGCCTTTGTTTCTCCTGGTATCGCCACTATCGTCAGTATCCGGTATCAGACCTACATAACTACACAGGTTATCAAAAGTTTTAAAACGGAAAATATCCTGAAGTTCAAACAAAATAATAGCGGCGTTTATTTCGCCAATTCCCGAGATAGTAAGTATCAGGCTCATGAGTGGCCAGAAAGAAGATTGCCTGTACATCTTTCGAATGGCGCGGGTGCTTTCCAACAGGAGCTTTCTTTTATGAAGATAATCCTGAAGTTTTATGTCTAAAGCAGCTTTTAGTTCAGCACTGTTATTACAATCCATTTGCTGAAGTTTTGTGATGAACTTACCGCTCCAGTACTGACCCGTTTCTACTTTATCAGGAATGGATAAGGAACTAAAATAAAGAAATTGCCAAATGCGGCATTTGCAGCGGGTGCTGTCTGTGATTTGCTGTTGGCGGTTACGAACCAGGCTGCGCGCATGTTCCCATTGCGTTGACGGAATATATAGTGTCTTTACATCTCTGTTATTACTTAAGTGCTGACTGATGCTACGCGCATCCCGCTTATCATTCTTTTGCTTGCGGTCTTTATCACCTTTAGGTATATCGGCGGCATTTAGTACCAGGCATTCGATACCTAATGCGGCAAGTTCACGCTGTATGCCGAAGCCACAAAACCCGGCTTCGTAACCAACCTTATAATGTGCGCCCGGATAATTTTTAGAAAGGTGTTTATGCAAAATAGCAGCATCTGGTGGCTGAGTAAAATCTTTCAGTTCTATATCTTTGTCCCGAATATTTACCCGCCAGCTAAGTTTGTGAACATCCAGTCCACAGAAAATTGTATCACCTGTAAAATCTAATGGCTTAATTTTATTCATGTTTAAAGGTTTTATGATGAAGGAAGGTTTTACTCTTAAAATTAAAAAAGAGCAATGCATCTTTACTCATACATAAGACCTATCAGCAAACGAACAAATAATCAACTTTTTTATTCTACATTCGGCTGACGGTTCGGGCAGACGAGCGTTGAATTTCCCACCTGCGCAAAGCCCTGGACGTTGGTTGCTATTTTAAAATGACGCTCCGTAAACATGAGAATAAATAAGAGTAAAGGACATTTGCAAGACTGGATAACTCAAGTTTGGGTGAAACTAACTGGAAGAAAATTTAATTCCGAAAAAGAAAGTTGGCTCGTTGGCCCAATTGGCGACACAGACATCATTAAGGACAAGTTTATTCAAGTTCTTGCCAAACAGGACAACCTTGAAATAATGCAAAACCAAAATGGTGTTGGACTGCTTGACAACTTCAACGACTTACACCTCTCTCCTGATGAAGCCAAACTCTTAATCCCGAAAGTGGTTGACTTTTACGAAAAGACATCTAATTATAATTTTGAAATCTGGTCAGGATGGTGCGGTTTCTTCAAACCTTTTGGTTGGTTATTATCTGTCATATTCAGTAAACGGCTGCAACAGCTAAACCTGCCTTTGAATTCACTTCACTCAGCAAAAGGAATAGACAGTAACATTATCAAGCTAGTTGACAAATCAAGCAAAATCTCCAAGTGGACAATTTGGTATAGAATTCTGAAAAGCACTAACAATGTAATTTACTCAGGAGTTTACACCACTTGTCACTTACCAAACTTTGGCGGACGATTTTTGAAAGTTGTTTTTCCTCTTCCCAACGGTAATGCAACTGTAATCATGAGAAAAGAAATTTTGAAAGACGGCTCTTTAAAACTATGCTCAGACGGAAAAAAGTTTGGCGACAACGGCTTTTATTTCACATTGACAAATCATAAAGGAACATATTGGACACGTTTTGTAAAATCAATGCATGAATGGATTACTGTTTATGTGGACGAGGATAATATTTTGAGGGCAGACCATAACCTTAAATTTTATGACTTACCGTTTTTAAACTTGCATTATAAAATGACGGAGAAAAACAGCAACCAACAAAAGTATTTGCAAAAGCAGGACTGGACAATGTAACATCAACTTAGTACAAGCATCAGCAGCGGTTCGGGCTCGACGTTCAACTTTCAGCTTTAGTTTATAACTTCAATAATATATTTTCAAATGGGCATTTGTACCGGGCTGGACAATCAATTAATCCTCTGCCTTCGCAAATACTCGGACGTTGCCTGCTATTTTTAGTGACACTTCAACTATGACAGATTTACAAGACAAAGTTTGGTATGCATGTTACGGCTCAAACATGTTGGAAGAACGCTTTTTATGTTATATCAAAGGCGGACAACCAAAAGGTGCAACAACAAATTACATAGGTTGCAGTGACAAAACATTACCGACAGAAAGTGAAGAATTTTATATTTGCTCTGAACTTTATTTTGCAAAGCAATCAATCAATTGGGACAATGGTGGGATTGCATTCATCAGAACGCATTTTGAGCCACAAGCGTCAACGATGGCA
>JBQCHB010000417.1:0-3969 GCA_051955075.1 Flavisolibacter sp. | reverse complement strand
CTGGTCACAGTATGAAAAGAAAAATTGTTAATCCAATTATTAAAGACACTGCTACTTTTATTAAAACGGCAAAAGATTCTAATGGAGAAGTTTCTGAGATCGATTTTACTTTAATGCCGAAAGGAGGTAATCCTTTGCATTACCACAAAACTTATTCTGAAACCTTTACTGCAATTGAAGGAGAATTAGGAGTTAAAACAGGAAAAAGGACAAGCAAAATCCTTAAGCCTGGTGAAACGTTTACTGTTCCTGCTAACCAGGTTCATTCGTTTTTTAACCCCGGGGAAAAAGAAATAAGATTTAAAGTAGAAATTAAACCGGGTCATGAAGGGTTTGAGAATTCTTTAAGGATATTATATGGAATGGCAGGAGATGGTCTTACCAACAAAAAGGCAGTTCCCAAAAGTTTAAAACACGCAGCAATTATTGCCTGTATGAGCGATATGCGAATCCCCGGATTCCTTGATTTGATTTTTCCGATCCTCGAAAGAGTTGCCAGAAAAGCAAAGGAGAAGGGCGAAGAGCAGGAATTAATTGAGAAGTATTGTATTGAATAAGAGTGCGGCTGCAGGGGATGGAGGGCATCATCAATCTTTCACTACCTCATCAATTCCAAAACCGCCTCAGCAAATTCTTTTGGCGCTTCCTGTGGCAGGTTATGTCCTGCTCCTTTAATGACTCTTCTCTCATATCCACCTTCAAAAAAGCTGGCGTCTTTACCCGTTCCGGAAACCGGCTCAACACCATCGTCTTCTGCATCTAAAATTATTGAGGTCACCTGTATGGTGGGTTGCTTTTGCAGAGCCTGTTCCAGTGTTTCAAATTTAGGGTCGCCGGTTGCTAATCCATACCGATGCCTGTAGGAATGAATCACCACTTCTACAAAATCAGGGTTGTTGAACGAACCTGCTGTTGCTTCAAAAGTATCGTCGTCAAATTTCCAGGTTGGCGACCAGTGGCGCCATAGGAGCCGGCAAAGTTCCTTTCGGTATTTTGTTAATCCCCGGCGTCCACGTTCGCTGTGAAAATAATACTGGTACCAGTTTAGCATTTCTATGTCAGGAGCAGCCGGTTCTGAATATTTTGCTATGTTTTGAATGTTATATCCTGCCATCGATACGAGACCGATGATGCGTTCAGGAAAAAGAGCAGCAACAATGCAACAGGCACGGCCGCCCCAATCATAACCGGCCACCATTGCCTTTTGAACAGATAAAGAGTCCATAAATGAGACCATGTCATACCCCAATGCAGCCTGCTGACCGGAGCGAATCGTGTCATTGGATAAAAATGTTGTTTGTCCGAAGCCACGTAAGTAGGGAACAATAATGCGACAGTTTTGTGTTTGCAAATGTTCTGTCACTTCATCATAAGCTCTTATGTCGTATGGAAAACCATGCATAAGTAAAACAGGCGTTCCCTCTGCATTTCCACTTTCTTCATACGCAACCCGAAGGTCTCCCGCATTGATGTATTTTAATAATCCCATATCCAAAGATGTTGCAACGTTGTATTTCCAAATATACGAAGATAGATATGCTTTGATTAAAGGGTAGTAGTAGAGGAATAAATAATGGGTATTATTATTTTGTTCTTAATCCCAGTCGGGTTTCCTGCAAGGGACCCGGCGTAAATTAAAATTAAAAATACATCTTCCAGGATGCTGAATTTTTCCAATACGTTGAGTCCCCGATGGGAGATTCGGTTGACTAGACATTGTCTTGAGAATTTACTTGTCACTTTTTCTCTTGAAAGAAAAAGTAACCAAAAAGTTCAAGGAAAACCCGATCGCTCCGCGCGTTTTTCCGGGCTAACGCGCGGCAAAAGCCGATGGATAGACTTTGTTTCTTTGGAGTGAATATCTGAAGCTCAAGGCCTTTTTTTGCAAATAAAAAATCAATCAATTTGTTGCTTCACTGTTGCCCGCGGTCTGACCTTCGGTGCCGACCGCTACGATTTACTACTCTAATCTTAGCCGGGTCACCTGCAAGGGACCTGGCGTGAAATTAAAAATAAATACTTCCTGGCCGCTGAATCTTTCAAATTCACTGTTGGCGGGGATGCGAACAACAGCAGGAGTTCATTCCCTTTTGTTTTGCAACAATAGCAATTGCCCGCGGTGATTGCTGAGGTGAATGGTACGGTCTAATAAAACATTGAGCCTGTTGCGATGCGGCTCTTTGATAAAATCTTCTTCGGAGATATTTGCATGGCGTGTAAACCAATCCTCAGCAGCTACGTTGTTGATATGATTGGACAAGGCTTCATTCACCTCTTTCCATTGTTGCCGTAACTGGGGGGCTGAAGGAATTGCGTCCACCGATTTGTCAGGTGCGTCTAAAAATACGGGCTTCAGTTCAGGATACCTGGCTTCCTCAAAACGAAGCAATGGCAGCATACGATCGTGCACCACGTTTAAATGGCCCAATAAATAGATGCCGCGGTTCTGCCGGGCGAAACTTCATGCAGCAACTCTTCATCGGATAAGTTGTCAAAAATTTTGTTAGTAGCAGTAATTTGTTTCTGCCAGCTATCCGTTATCATCTTTATCAATAATTCAGTATTCATTGTATCGTTTTTGAACAAATGTAAATGAAAAGAAGTTGTGGCTTATAAGACAATTACCGTGCTTCCTGGCCGCTTCGCAATGAATTTTATACGAATTACGGTGGCTTCAGGGATGTGCAAAAGGTGGTTTGGGGGGAAATTTTAATCTTAGCCGGGTCTCCTGCAAGCGACCCGGCGTGAATTAAAAATAAAATACAGCTTCCAGGACGCTGAATCTTTCGAATACGCCGAGTCCCCGATGAGAGAATGGGTTGAGACATGATTTCTCCACGAGAGACTCAGCTGAGACACAGGTAGGCATTCTTCAAATAATTTCCTTTCTTCTTTACGAATCGTATTCCATCTGCTACTTACAAATGAGAAGCATTGCGCCATTAGGAATATCTAAAATCATGTAATGTAACAAGCACATTCCAAGTTAGAGCGAAGTATTTAAATTATTCTGTCAAAATATAATTCAGGTAAAACAATTTTCACTTCTTGTCCGGTATCTTCTTTCAACCAGTAAGCAATGAAGTTCACTTTAGCTTGTTTCAAGTGATAACCCTTTTGCTTTTGTGTTTCAATTGTAGTGAGAAACTGTCTTGAAAACTTCAACACTGATTGCCCTCTAGTGGTTCTGCATTCATCACCGTTTATCGTCAAAGCATCTCCACTTGTTAGCTGCGAAACAAGATATTGTCTTGTAATAAAATAATCCAACCAAACATCTTTGAATGATCAGTGCATTACCAACTCGTTTGGCGGCAAGTGCATTTCTCTGTCTTCAATCCGCTCCAAATTTTCTGCTGTAATGTTGTCAAGATAATTTCCGTTTAAATGAATTGTCAAGTTGCGTTTTGCTCTTGTCATTGCAACATACAGTTGCCGTTTTGCTTCATCGGTTGCAGGATTAAAGTTTTCAAGCATGATGAAAACGTTGTCAAACTCTTTCCCTTTTGCCTTGTGAATTGTGGAAACAAAAATTGTCTCTCCAGAATTATTGTAAAAATCTTCAAGTTTTGATTCTCTTACAAAAACTTCTAAATCTGATTTATATTTCTTTTTTGAATTGCTGTCTTCAAATTGTTTGATCAGATTATTACATACTTCCAGTTTTGAACTTTGTTGAAACTTTTTTCTTAATTCACTTTTTGCATTTGTCCAAACTTCATCACTAATTATTTTTACATCATCGTCTATATTTATTTCATTTAAAAGAAAACGAACTTCCAAAAGGCTTTGCAAACTGAAACCGTCATTACTTTGAATCAACTTTGCTTGCATTCCATTTTTCAAAAGCAAACCTGTAATCTGCAATGCTTCATCATTTGTTTTTGTCAGCACACAGGTAGTTCCTGCAAGGCCTGTTGCAACTATATCCTGAACCAATGGAGAAATAAGATTTCCATTTCGATAACG
>JBQCHB010000416.1:0-14125 GCA_051955075.1 Flavisolibacter sp. | reverse complement strand
CTGTAATGTTTTCATCGAAGCTAACGAGGGTTTTATCAGCAAAGCTTTTGAAACCCTTGATTTCCAAAGATTTTAGTCGCACTCTTTCGGCTATTTTGTGACCGGCAAATATAACGGAATGAGGACATAATTGCCGCCATTTTAACAGTCGGCAACGCTTGTTTATACCCAATTTTTTCACAGGAAGCCGTTGGTCAAATTGTACGAGCTTAATGCAAAATAGTTGAAGTGAAAAACCAGATAAGGCGAAAACCTGCAAATCAGTTACAATACCCGGGATAAATAATTTGTCCAATTGGCTTTAATTCGTATAATTGAGCTTATTATAACTAAGCACTTTTTATCATTTTTATAAAAAACCAAAACCAAAGTTCCATGAACATTATTGTACCTACCGACTTCTCTTCCATTTCTCTTAATGCTGCGCAATTTGCCGCCAAAATGCTGGCTGGCCAATACGAAGCCACGCTGGTACTTTATCATGTGTACAGCAACGAAAAAGAAGCGGCTGATGCGCAGGCTAAACTGCGCCAGTTGAAAGACCAGTTACTGGATGAGAGCATTGTAAAAATCGAAACCGTTGCCGAAGAAAGCGGCGATTTTATCGAAAGCCTCGACAGGAAAGTACGCTATTTAGATGCAGTACTGGTAGTAATGGCCATCAATGATAAATCGAAACTGGAACAGGTGATCTCAAGCAGCAATTCGCTGCGCATGATCGAAAAAAACCTTTGCCCGGTAATGGTGATTCCGCACAACGCCAAGTACAACCAAATTAAAAATGTAGCCCTGGCTTCCGACTTCAAAGACGTACAAAACTCTATTCCGCTGGTGCCTGTAAAAAAAGTGCTAAGCATTTTTAATCCCAACCTGCATATAGTAAACATCAATAGCGAGATATACGTTTCATTAAGTGAAGAATACCTGCAACAAAGAAAATTGATGCTGGAAATGTTCAACGAATTTCATCCGGAATTTTATTTCATTACTACTTACGATTTTCATGAAACGTTACGCCAGTTTATTGATGATAAGAATATAGATTTAGTGCTAACCTTCCCACGCAAGCACTCTTTTATCAATAACCTGATCAAAGGAAATAATACGAAAAAACTAGTGTTTGAAAGTTCGGTTCCGGTACTGGCTGCGCATGAGTAGAAAAGATGCCAAGGTTCAAGCGACAAGGCACAAGGCCCGATATGTGTTTCTTTACAATAGCACTTAAACACTTAAACGGTTCGTCCTTCTGCCTTGGACCTTACTCTTTGTTTCTTGTATCTTAAACCTTGAACCTTTGTTATAACAGCCTCTTGACCTAATTTCGGGTTTGAGAGGTTTTTTATTTTACGATTGCTGAAATTTTATGAAGAATATCAAAATAATAGAAGTTCCATCAGAGATTGGCGCTGGTACCAGGGGCGCAAGCATAGGCGTTGAAGCCATTAAAATTGCGGCGCTGGATTTTATGAGTAATTTTTTTATTCACTTCCCCTCTGAATCTATTCCTACAGAAAATAAATTATTACATGAAGCCATTGAATCGCCTTATGCCAAACGCATGAAAGGAATTGTGGCTATGTATGATAAAGTAAGTAAGGCTGTAGGCGACACCATAAAAAATAATTTTTTCCCTGTGATCTTAAGTGGCGATCACTCCATTGCTGGCGCCACTATTGCCGGTATTAAAATGGCAAAGCCCAAAAGCAAGTTGGGCGTGATTTGGATTGATGCCCACGCCGACCTGCACACGCCTTATACTACACCCTCCGGCAATTTGCATGGCATGCCGTTGGCTATTTCTATTAACGAAGACAACAAAGAAAGTGCTGTGCACGAGCTTGATCCGGAAACAACAAAACAATGGAATTATTTAAAGAATATTGGTAAAATAGCTCCCAAGGTTTTACCTGAAGATGTAGTATATATTTCGCTGCGTGATTTTGAAAAAGAAGAAAAACATTTGATCGATAAGTACGGAATGAAAGTGATCAGTACAAAAGAGGTGCGTAGCAAGGGGCCTGAAAACATTGTACGTGCCGTAACCCGGTATTTTAGCGATTGCTCCGATATTTATATTTCCCTGGATGTTGACAGCCTTGATTCCTCCATCAGCAAAGGAACAGGCACACCGGTGAGCAATGGACTCAAAGAAAGAGAAGCCGAAGATTTGATCAGCAAGTTTATGCAAAACCGGAAAGTTTGTTGTTTTGAAATTACAGAAGTAAATCCTACGCTGGATAAAGAAAACCTGATGGCAGAAATCGCCTTCAATATTTTGCAGCGCAGCGTCAATGTACTGATGATGAGCTGATGCAACGAAATGAAAAATATCGTTGTCAGGAAAAATAAAAATGAAAACAGCATTTGTACTCTTTCTGACAGCTTTTATCCTGGCTGCCTGCAGCAAAAACAAAAATTCTTATATCACCGGAACTGTTATAGCCCAACAATCATGCGCACCCGATGCCTGGCTGGTCCGGCTTGATAATCCCAATCACCGTCTTTATTCGTTTCTATGCAGTGAAGATGTTTCAATTCTTTCATCGGCAACTTTTAACTGTGGCAACTCCGTTTTTATACTGAACATGCCGCAGGCACTGGCACAGGACGGCAAGAAAGTAAAATTCTCTGTTTGGGAAGATGAAGGCCTGCTGTGTTTTTCTTCTAACTTAGCGCCACATCATCTGCAGGTTGCAGATCTTGCTGAAAATAATTAACCAATGAACAAAGTTTTTTCTTTGATCCTTGCATTTTTCTTTTTTGTTACTGTAAAGGCCCAATCAAATTATAAAGATTCTTTAAAAGCACATATCAACAATTATGTTGCAACGCATGGAGTGGTAAAAAACGAAGACAGGCCACGGCTTCAATTCTTTGAAGTTGATCCTGCCTATCGTGTAATGGCTTCTTTTGAGAAAAAAGAGAACGGACAATGGTTTGAAATGCAGACCTCAGGGCCCATAAAAAAATTATTTAGAGTTTATGGCGTGGTTCGTTTCATTATTTACCATACGCCTTTACAACTCACCATTTATCAGTCACAAAGCTTACTGCAAAGCCCCGAATACAAAACCTATCTTTTTCTTCCCTTCACCGATGCTACTTGCGGCAAAGAAACTTATCATGGTGGCAGATACATTGACTTGAAAATGGAAGACATTCAAGACAATCATGTGATCATTGATTTTAATAAAGCCTACAATCCATATTGTGCTTATGTTAGCGGTAAATATAACTGCCCCATTCCGCCGGCAGAAAACCATCTTGCAATTGCAATAAAAGCTGGCGAGAAAAAATTCAAAGAAGAGTGAGTTTCCGCTATGTTATTCAAAAGTTTTTTTCAAGCCTTCGCTGAAAGACACAGGTTGAAAATGCAAATCGTTTTTTGCTTTGGAAATATCAAATCCCGTTATTAAAGGCCGCCTGGCAGGTTGCGAAAAATCGCTTTCCTTCACTTCATGAATCAATGTTTCATCGAGCTGCAAATATTTTGCAACAGCTTGCGCCATTTGATAAGGCGTCAACACATCTTCTCCGGAAATATGATAAAGTCCATTCACTTTTTTTTCAATGATACGCACAATAGCCTTCGCCAGGTCTTCAACATAAGTAGGCGTTCTTACCTGGTCATTAAAAATGTTTAGCTTTTCTCCTTTACCCAAAGCGTTTGCCACCATGGTTAAGATATTTTGCCTGCTCAGGATTGGTCTCCCATATACCAAAACAGTTCGTACAATAGCCCATGCCGGTAAATATTTTTTTACTTCATCTTCAGCCAACATTTTTGTTTCGCCATAGTAATTCACAGGCACCCTTTCATCATCTTCCTTATACATTCCTTTTTCGCCGCTAAAAACAAAATCGGTGGAAAGAAAAATAAAAAAACAATTGCGGTCTGCAGCGGCATTAAGCAGATGAATCGTTCCGGTTACATTAACACGAAAAGCAGCATCTTTATTTAATTCACATTCATCTGGTTTTGACATAGCGCCGCAATGGACAACAACTTGAGGCTGATGTTTTTCAAAGCTTAATTCCACTTCTTCCTTATTTGTAAAATCAAGTGACTGGTAAATGAAATTTTCCTCTTGATAAGGCAAACGACATTCTCCTTTTCCGGTCGCTATTACAAAAAAACCTTTTCGTAATAGTTGCTGTGTTAAATAATAACCAACAAAACCATTGGCGCCAGTAATCAATACTTTTTGCATAGGTCAAAAATAAAGTAGCGGGAGAAACTTTAAGAGCCTTTATGTGCTGTTGTTCAATAATCAAATTTGCTTACGTTTGCGGCTCATAATTAGCTATATGAATATTAAAAAAGTAGCCGTCATTGGCGCCGGCACCATGGGAAACGGCATCGCCCATGTATTTGCACAAAACGATTTTGCGGTATCGCTGATAGATGTTTCGCAGGATCAATTGAATAAAGCCCTATCAACCATTTCAAAAAACTTTGACAGGCAAATAGCCAAGGGAAGTATTGCCAATGATGTTAAAGAATCAGCATTAAATAACCTTGCTACTTACACTTCTTTATCTGCAGGCGTTAAGGAAGCAGAACTTGTTATAGAAGCAGCCACAGAAAGCATAGAACTTAAGCTAAATATTTTTAAACAAATAGATGAACATGCTCCCGAAAACTGTATCCTGGCAACCAACACTTCTTCTATCTCTATTACAAAAATTGCTTCGGTTACTTCACGTCCTGAAAATGTAATCGGCATGCACTTTATGAACCCGGTGCCTGTTATGAAGCTGGTTGAAATTATCAATGGCTATGCTACATCAAAAGAAACAACTGATTCTATTGAAGATTTGAGCAGGCAATTAGGCAAAGTACCTTGCGTTGTAAATGATTATCCGGGCTTTATTGCCAATCGTATTTTAATGCCGATGATCAATGAGGCTGTCTACAGCTTATACGAAGGCGTAGCAGGCGTAGAAGAAATTGATACCGTAATGAAGTTGGGGATGGCACATCCGATGGGGCCTTTGCAACTGGCCGATTTCATTGGATTGGATGTATGTCTTAGTATTCTGAATGTTTTGTACCAAGGGTTCGGCAATCAAAAATATGCGCCTTGTCCTCTGCTGGTAAATATGGTAACAGCTAAAAAACTGGGTGTTAAAACCGGCCAAGGATTTTACACCTACACTGCCGGGAGCAAAGAATTGGTTGTAAGTTCAAGATTCAAGTAATGAATAATCAATAATCAGTAATGAGTTGGTGCTGTATTCAGAAACTCTTTTATAGCAACTACTCCGGTAACCTTTAGTACATTACTCATTACTGATTACTCTCACTCATTCGTACAACTTACTCTGTCGCTTTTAACTCGGTTTGTTTCTTTGATCCAATGATACCTGCAATTCCAATACTCGTCATAAAATGATAGTTATTGGTTTCAGTAGTAACAGGCACACGATATTGGGATGAAATAAATATGGCCGCCTCATCAAACAAATTGATCTTAAAACCGAGGCCCAATGGAATAAATGCACCATAATAACTTTTGTATTTACTGCCACCTACACCGGCTATTGCATAAGGCGTAAGCCAATAATTTTCGGGAAGCAATTTGAAGTTGAGAGAAGCATCGGCTTCTAAAAGAGCTGCATCGGTGGCAGAGCTATTAGGTTTGTCCGGAAGCGGTACGGTAGGAAAGGAAACGGCAAGGGTTCCTGCAAAATCAATATATTTCTGTACACCATTAAAATAAGTTAACGCCGCACCAGGCGACATCTCGCGAAACTTGGCCCATTGATGATCTCGCAGCACCGCCGACAAAGAACCTGCACGAATGCGTTGTGGCGTTGTAAAATCGTCGAAAAAGAAACTGATACCAACGGCTGCAGGACGAATAGCATTATCCTGCGCCAATATTATTTGACTAAAAAATGCAATTATAAATACAGAAGCAAGCAATTTCTTCATAATAGTTTTTTTGGTTTTAAGCGAAACAAAAATAAAGGCAGTTCTTCTAAAAATAGTAAAATTATTTTTCTCCAAAAATGACTAATCCTTTTCAATGACTTCCACTTTTACCTGCGTTAATCCTCTGCCTGTATAAGCCAGTTTTTCCGCTGCAGACCTGCTTAAATCAACGATCCTTTTCATACGCGGATGCAGGCGATCGTTTGTTTTAACAATAACCGATTTGTTATTTTTTAAATTGGTTACACGTATCCATGTGCCAAGAGGAAGAATATTACAGGCGGCTGTTAACTTTTTATGATCATATATTTCGCCATTGGCAGTTGGCCTTCCATTAAATTTATCGGCATAATAACTGGCAATGCCGTAATAAACTTTAGATTTCGGCTGAAGGCGGACATTTGTGATCATGACGCCATCCATTGTTTTTAATCCCGCATTAAAAACAAAAAAAACGGGAATGATCCAATGAAGCAGAAAAGGATATCGCATAGGCATTATTTGTCTGAAAAAATTTGCTCTCTGATTCTGCTGTCTTCGCCATACACATCATCATAAAACAAAACCTTATCATCTTTTCCTTCACAGGTAAAATACCGGATGAACAAGGGTATTTTTTTCCGAACCGGGATCACGTGTTTCTCTTTCAAGGCTAACCAATTGTTTACACTGTCAACAGGTATAGCTTTTACGCTGTATGCGCTATCATTACGCAAAATAAAATTGGTTAATTCCTGCCAGGCCTGCACCCGCACACAACCGTGACTTAAAGCACGACTACTTTTACTGAATAAATATCTTTGGTTTGTATCGTGTAAATACACAGAATACTTATTGGGAAAATTAAATTTCATAACACCCAATGCATTATCGTCGCCGCTGCCCTGCACCACATTGTAAGGAATACCTTCTTTAAACTTTGCCCACGTAACAGTGTACGGATCAATTTCTTTTCCTTCATTATCAAATAAAGTATAGCCTTTCCTTAACGTGTAGCCGGGATCTTTTTTCAGCCCAGGCAAAATATCTTTTTTAATAATGCTTTCCGGAATATGCCATTTAGGATACGTGATCATATCGGTAATGGCACTCGTAATAAGAGGCGTTTTGGTTTCCGGTTTGCCTACCACTATTCTTGATGTAAGCACCACAGTATCGCTGTCTCTTACCTGTAAATAAAAGCTGGGGATATTTACCCAAATATATTGTTGCGGCATGGGTGGCAGCAGCTTTAGTTTATCAAGCGTTATAGCAATGCGAATAAACTTCTCTTTATCAGTATTATTTAGCTTAGTAATTAATGTTGATGAAATCTTACCATCAACTTTTATGCCCTTTCTTTTCTGATATTTTTTAATGGCGGATACTATAGCGATAGAATCAGGATCTTCTTTAGTTAAAACAGAATCTTCTTCACTCAATCTTTTATAAATAAGCGATGGAAGCTTCAGGCTGTCTTGGGTTTCTATAAATGTGTAATCCTTAAAATTTCCTTTAGCAAGAAAATGTTTCAACCCTTGTTTTAAACTATCATAGGCCACATTATGTGGTTCTAATTGCGCAGCAAATGTGTCTATACCAGAGGCTTTAAACAGTTGAAACTGGTTTGAGAAAAAGGCAGGTGTTAAGGATGAATCTTTTGCTAAAATGCTGTCAGGCAGCAATCTTCCCTTGTAAATGTCTTTTACTATTTGAACAAAAGCCGATGTTAGCAACAGGTCGCTGTAAGCCCACTTGGCGGCATCCAGTTTGTTTTCTTTGGAAGTATCCCGTGTCAGTTCGTTTTTAAGGCTGTTTATTTTAACATCGTAGTAATCTTGCGGAAACAAACCGTAATTGCGTGAACTATCAATTAACGTTACCAGCGAATCACTCCATTGCTTGAACAATCCTTTTGCAGACCACAAAGGCTGAAAAGAATTTTCATCATATAGATGTTGAAGAATAACTGCATTTTTCAGTTTAAAGGAATCGTTTATTTCCTTATTGTTTTGGAGTATATCTTTTAAGGTTCCTTGTATAATGTCTTCGGCCTTCACATTGATATCCTCGGGCTTGTCAACAATTTCTTTTTCGCCAATGCGGGTATGCTGGTCATTGCACGAAATGAAAAAAAATAACAAAACGCTGAGGAAGAAAATAGGCGTAGGAAAACGTAGCTTGCGATCCTGTTTTATCATAGATATTGCGTAAAGATTTTAATACAAGATAAAAATTTTACGCTTCAGTGCTAATAAGATGGTGTTATTTTATCAACATCGGGGAATTACGCTATCATTAACCGCATTTTTATGACTTTGTTACAAGCTATAAAACAATGATCAAGCTTCTGTTGCGTCGCACTCTTGTACTGCAACAATGCTACTGAGCTTTGATGAAGTATCAGCAAAGCTGCGAGCAGCCAGCCGTGAGCTTTGAGACTTATAGTTCAGCATTTCCTTTCAGTCCCGTAACTCTCAACTGAAAGCTTATAACTTTTCTCATACCAAACGGCCGATCTTTTGTTCCAGCATCATTAAGTCAACCAAAGCAATAGCAGTTACAGCCTCAAGCACTGGCGGCACCCGCAGTGCAATGCAAAGGTCGTGGCGGCCTTTTACAGAAAATTTTTCCAGCTGCGCAGTTTCCCAATTCCATGACTGCTGTTCTTTGGGCGTGGAAGATGTAGGTTTTACCACGATGCGGAAAACCAGGTCGTTTCCATTGCTAATGCCGCCAACAATACCGCCGGCATTGTTGGTTTTTGTATGACCTGCAGCATCTTCGATTGCATCATTATGATCGCTACCAAACATTTTTGCAGCACCGAAACCCGCACCAAATTCTATTCCTTTAACGGCAGGAATCGAAAAAACTGCATGGCTAATAACAGATTCTACTGAATCAAAAAAAGGCTCACCCAAACCAATAGGCAAACCTGTTACTTTACATTCAACAATGCCACCAACAGAATCTTTTGCATCAATAGCCTTTTGTAATCCGGCTTCAATATTGCTTTCTCCGCCTACTTCAACGATCGTTGATACAACAGAAATGTTTTGCAATAACTTTTTTGCTACCACGCCGGCAGCTACCAGACAAACGGTAAGCCTTCCGCTAAAATGGCCGCCGCCTCTGAAATCTTCGTGATCACCGAATTTTTTATTGGCTACAAAATCGGCATGGCCGGGACGTGGCACAGCTCTTTGTTTTTCATAATCACCGGAGCGGGTATTTTTATTTTCAAATAAAATAGTAAGTGGCGCACCTGTTGTTTTGCCATTAAAAACACCGGTTATAAAAATAGGTTTGTCATCTTCTTTACGCGGCGTCGTGCCTTTTTGCAGACCACCTTTGCGTCGCTCCATGTCGGTAGTAAAATCATCTTCTGTTAATGGCAAACCTGCAGGACAACCGTCTATGACAATGCCAACCTGCGGCCCATGCGATTCACCACATATGCTGATTCTGAATATACGTCCGAAAGAGTTCATATTATTAAAACTTTTTTAAAGATACAGGTGCATTTAATTGTTGCAAGTGCGCCCAAAATTGAGGATAAGATTTGTTTACCGCTTCTGCATTATCAATGGTCATTGATCCATCTGCCTTCAATGCCGCGATTGCACATGCCATGGCAATGCGGTGGTCGTGATGGGAATGTACATGAGCGCCTTTGATTTCATTGCCGCCTTTTATTAGCATCAGGTCATCCTGTAATTGTACCTCCACACCCATTTTCCCAAATTCCTCCTGCAGGGTTAAAGCCCTGTTGCTTTCTTTATGCGTTAAACGATGCACCCCTTCAATAACCGATGTTCCATCGCAATAGGCTGCTAAAGCTACTAAAGGAGGAAACAGATCAGGACAATCTGTTGCATTGAAGTGAAAAGTTTTTAAACGGCTTTCTTTAATAGTAATTTGACTTTCTTCAATGCTGATGTTGGCACCAGCTTGCATCAATGCCTGCAATACGGCCTTATCTGCCTGAGTTGAAAAGACATCTAATCCATGTACCACAATATCTCCTGCAATGGCGCCGGCTACAAGTAAAAAAGCACCACCGCTCCAATCGCCTTCTACTGCATAACTAATATTGTCATTTGCAGATTGTGCTTTGGATTGCCTGCCAAAATAAAATTCTTTATAATCATTATTGACAGGTGTCTTCAATCCAAAGTCCGACATCAGCTTGAGCGTCAAATCAATGTATGGTTTGCTGTTAAGGCTAGTCACTGTAATTATAACATCACTGGCATTAGCGCCTGCATATGCCATCAATAACCCCGTCAAAAATTGTGAAGACAAGGAACCGTCAACAGTAATATTTTTTGGTTGTAAAGGACCTGTAATCTCTAAAGGCAAAAAGCCATTATTACTGTTACATTGAACATTCAACTGTGGCAATACTTCGTTGAAAAATGCTAAAGGACGTTTAACCAAACTTCCGCTTCCATTTATCGAAATAGATTCGCTGCTTAAAGCAGCAATAGAAGTGAACATTCTTACAGACAAGCCGCTTTCGCCACAGTTGATGGTATGCGAAACCGGAGCAATTCCTTTACTTTCAATCACAACCGTGTCATTCACATATTCTACGGTTGTGCCTAATTGTTGAATAATATCCAAGGCTGCTTTATCGTCTGCCGAAATACCTGGATTTTTTAAAATTGTTTTACCGTTTTTTAGCAAAGCCGCCGCACAAGCTCTTTGCATGGCGCTTTTAGAAGCCGGTGCGGTAATCGTTCCTTTTACTTTGGATGGTGCTACAATTGCCTGCATTATAAACTCTGGTATAGTTGGTCAATAGGTATAGACTGAATTGCAGCCTTCCCTATTTTTTCCAATAAAATAAAATTGATACTGTCTTTTGTTTTTTTCTTGTCCATTTTCAGCACATTGATCACTTTGTCTTTATCAAATTGTGCGAAAGTGGGCAATCCATATTTTTCTAAAACACTCACCACTCTTTCCGGTTGCTTAAAGCCCTTCAACTGCCGCGAAAGCGAAGCTGCATAAGTCATTCCAATAGCAATGGCTTCGCCGTGTGAGAGTTCGTACTGGTTTTCCAGTGCATGTCCCAATGTGTGTCCAAAATTCAAAAGCTTTCTGTCACCTTGTTCAAATTCATCCTGCTGCACCACTTTGGTCTTGATTAGTGCATTACGTTGAATTAACAGGCTTGTTTCCTTTTTTCTTTTCTGATAGAAAGAAGGATCGTTTTTTTCTAATTCCCTGAACATGGCTGCATCTTTTATGCAGGCATGCTTAATGATCTCTGCGAAACCGTTTCTCCATTCATTGTCAGGAAGTGAACTCAAAAAAAACAAATCATGGAGAATAAAAGACGGTTGACGAATTACCCCCGCCATGTTTTTATATACGCCAACGTCAATTCCATTCTTGCCGCCAATAGATGCGTCAACAAGCGACAGCAAAGTGGTAGGTACAAATCCAAAACGAATTCCACGCATGTACACAGATGCCACGTAACCGGTGAGGTCTGTGATCACACCGCCGCCAACACCAACCAACGTTGTTTTGCGGTCAGCTTCCATTTCAATCAACTGCTCAATGATCGAATCAACGGTTGCCTGGATTTTGTATTCCTCACCGGGCTTCAAAACAATCGTGTTCCATTTTTTGAAACGCTTTGAATGGTGAGAAAACACATTTTCATCGGTGATAAGAATGGTGTTTCTATTATCCACGACCTCTTTTAAATGTGAAATGCTTCCGGCAAAATAATAATCAACCGATGCATTGCTAAAGCGAAAGGTTTTTTTCTGCATCAGCCATTAAAGATTTTAGTTTGATGCGTAATACTTTCCAAATGCACAGCATCCAAATATTTAGTGATAAACTCTTTACTTAAACCTAGCTTCTCTCCTTTTGCGCAGGCTCGTTCCAGAATTTCATTCCAGCGTTTGGTTTGCAGAATGGTAATGTCATTTTCTTTTTTATACTGCGCAATTTTTTCAGAGATTTTCATGCGCTGGCTTAATATGAACATCAGTTCATCATCCAGGTGATTGATCTGTTGGCGCAGTTTTTCCAGTGCTGCATGATATTCTTCCGAAGCCACGTCTTCCTTTCTCCAGACTATTTGTCCCAACATTTCTGCAAGGCGTTCAGGCGTTACCTGCTGCTTTGCATCGCTCCAGGCATTATCAGGGTCAATGTGTGATTCGATCATCAAGCCATCATAATCGAGGTCTATTGCTTTTTGCGCTACATCCAATAAAATATCCCTGCGGCCGCAAATGTGCGAAGGGTCGTTGATAACAGGCAGTTCAGGATTGCGGCGTTTCATCTCGATGGCCAAATGCCACATAGGTGCATTGCGATACTCAGTATTGCCGTAAGAAGAGAATCCGCGGTGAATTAAACCTATTTCTTTGATGCCCGCTTTGGCAACTCTTTCCACGGCGCCGATCCATAACTCCAGGTCAGGATTAATAGGATTTTTGATCAGCACAGGAACATCTACGCCACGCAGCGCATCGGCCACTTCCTGCACACTAAACGGATTTACCGTAGTGCGGGCACCAATCCATAAAACGTCAATATCGAAATGTAAAGCATCCTCTACCTGCTTGGCCGTGGCTACTTCCACAGCAACAGGCAGGCCGGTTGCTTTTCTTGCCTGTTGCAGCCAGGGCAAGGCTTTGGTGCCAATGCCCTCAAAACTTCCTGGCCTTGTGCGGGGTTTCCATATGCCGGCACGCAGCATATCTACCTTGCCTGTTTTAGCAAGGCGTGTAGCAGTTTCCAGCACCTGTTCTTCGGTCTCCGCACTGCACGGACCCGAAATAATCAATGGACGTTTATTCCATGTTTGCAAAACCTTTTTTGCGTTTGCGTTTTCAATTGTTTGCATGATGTTGACTTTATGCTCTTCATTGTTCATGAAGAATGATGAATTATATTTTGTCAGACGCTTACTTAATGATCCGCGTAATTTTATTTGCATTTTCAATCAGCTCCTGCAAATACGCATAGTTCTCCTTTTCCAAACAGGCTTTGAATTTGCGCAACTGGCTCAAATGTTCGTTCAGCACATCCAGCACATTTTCGCGGTTTTGCATGAGCACCGGCACCCACATAGCCGCATTACTTTTTGCCAAACGCACCGTACTTTCAAAACCGGCGCTGGCCAGCTCGAAAATAGCGTCTTCCTCCCGTTCCTTTTCCAGCACTGTATTGGCTAAGGCAAAAGAAGTAATGTGTGAAATATGACTAATGTAAGCCACATGCAGGTCATGTTCAACTGCATTCATGTGCACAAGGTGCATGCCCAGTTGAGTATATATTTGTTTTACCAGTTCCAGAGCATCTACATCCGAATCATTGCCATTACAAATAACGGTAGCCTTACCTGCAAAAGCTCCGCGAACAGCTGCTTTTGGGCCGCTATACTCCGTTCCCCACATAGGATGCGTGGCTACAAAACGCTTTCTTTTTGGATGATTTTCAATAGCAGATAAAATGCCTTCTTTAATAGAACCAACATCCATTATTGTTTGTTGATCTACTTTGTCTAACACTGATGGCAACAACTGCTCTACTGCATTTACAGGAATAGCTAAAACGATCAGATCTGATTGTTCAATTGCTTTTTCCAGATTCATTATCTCATCAACCAAACCTAACTGCATAGCTTGTTGTGCATGTTGTTCATTGGCTTCAACACCAATGATCTTTTTTGCCATGTCTTTTTCTTTTAAAGCCATGGCCATGGAGCCGCCAATCAATCCTATACCAACTACTGTAACAGTCATGCTTTTTGAAGTGATATTTTTTCAATTCTTTTTAATGCTTCTGCATATTTTTCTTCTGTGCTGCACAAACTCACCCGTATATATTTATCTCCCGCACTACCAAATATGCCACCCGGCGTAATGAACACTTTTGCTTTTTGCAATACAGCATCACTCAGCTCATAACCATTAGCATAAGTATCCGGAATTTTTGCCCACACGAATAAGCCTACCTGTTCTTTGTTATAGACACAGTTCAATTCATCAAGCAGCTGAAATACTTTTTCTCTTCTTTTTTTATAAATATTATTTAGCGCTTCGTGCCATTCTTCGCCAAGCGTTAAAGCTTTTGCCGCTGCCAACTGGAGAGGCAGGAACATGCCACTGTCCATATTGCTTTTAAAACGCAGCACATCATCTATTTTTTGTTTGACGCCGCATAGCATGC
>JBQCHB010000415.1:0-6545 GCA_051955075.1 Flavisolibacter sp. | reverse complement strand
ACGAATCTTTTTCATTTCACAGTACTTTGATACCTGCTTTGATATAAGGTTGCAGGATTGGGTCATCGGGTGGTAGTTCTGTGATGAGTATATCAAGTTTTTTAAGATCGCAGACCTGTATGGGTTGTTGCGAGTTGATTTTTTCTGCAATGGTGAGGCACACCAGTTTTTGGGCAGATTCTATCATGGCTTTTTTGATCTGTACCACTTCCCAGTCATTGTCTGAAACACCGCTGTCAAGGTTTAAGGCATTGATGCCAAGGAAACAAAGGTCAGCCCTGAGTTGCCTGATGCGGGAAATGGCTTCAAGGCCCACGGTTATTTTAGAGTTCTTGGAGATTTTATCACCAATAACAATGACATCAATGTTGGGATGGTTCATGTATTCATACACCGCAGGTATGCTGCCTGAAATAAAAGTAGCATGCAGTTGTGGTGGCAGGGCCTTGGCCAGTTCAATAATGGTAGTACCGCCGCCTGTGAGCACAAACATGCCATCCTGGATAAGGGAGGCTGCTTTTTGGGCAATGATCCTTTTTTGTGTATAGGAATAAACGTCCTGGGAGGAGAGGTTTCCATGGTGAAAGGAAGGAGAGAGGGCTCCGCCATGCACCTTGATTAATTTGCCTTCTTCGGCCAGTTCCTGGAGATCTCTTCTGATGGTATCGTCCGATACATTGATGTGCTGGCTAAGGTCAGTAGATAACACTTTGTTGTGCAGATTCACCTGGTGGAGAATGTAGGCCTGTCTTTCTCTTTTAAGCATTCACATTAGCAATTACTCCTAAAACTAAGAGAAAAACAGCACGAAACCGCAAAAAAACTTAAATTCTTATTAACAATTGTTGATAAATATGCAATATGTTGATAAAATTCCCGCAAAATTGCAATTCAATAGCTTATCGTATCAGTGCAGATTACGGGCTCTTGCTTTAATTGAACACTATGGTCGAATTGTTGTCACGGATTAAACAGCAGAATACGAGCCCAGCCTATACCATATTCCTTAGTGTTGTATCAACCTGCAGTTGCAACATCCGTTGTTGTCTCGAAAGGAAATTTCACTAATAAAAAAACTGTCTCAAATTTGAGACAGTTTTTTTTATAAGTGAAGAATAGACATTATTTCAAGTATCCATAATATTCATCGTCCGTAGCGCAATCCCACCACACAGGCATGCTCCAGATATTTGGATCAGTAGCGTGTGGGTTTAAGGCAAGTGTATTGATTGAGTTATAATTTATCTCGTAAGTTGGCGGTAATGCCCAGCGGCGTATCCAATACCTTGGATCTGTTGGTGAACCGCCTGTCAACTGGGCCTGGCCAGTAAACAAGGGCAAATGATCGGGAACGCCCCGTGGAGAACTTGGGTAACCGGTGTAAACAACGCCAAAACTACCTACGTTACCTGCACTAAAATTAAAGCGGCGCATATCGTTCCAATTTTCAATGCTACAACCCATCGCAATATATTTTTGTAGCATAATGTCAGACATTGTCAACATGCCTGCACCTTGGGCAACTGCACTGCTCGATAGGTAATTATTGATGTCAGTTTGATCCATTGGCTCCATATCAGGGATGGTAACACCGGCCGCGTTTTTATTAAAACCGCCAGCTTTCCATTGAGCAAGCTTAGCCTGCATGTAATCAAGGTGTGCCTGGATGCCTGCTCTGTAGGCTGTGTAAGCATTTCCAACATCACCTTGCCTCATGTAAACTTCGGCCTTGATAAAGCACATCTCATGATAAGTCAGTATTTCCTGGTCGGAAACAGGGCGCACCTGGAACGAGCCGGTAGAGCCAATGACTCCTGCAGCATATGCATCTTTTGAGGGATACCAGTTTACATCATTTGCAGGTTGGGCAGGATTTCCTGACGTAGCTAAAGCATTACTGCGCATATTTACATAAATAGTATCTCCTGCATACAAGTAATTTGTACTGTTTATATATATGGAGCCAGCAGGATACGTTACCCTTACATAATCACCGCTGTCCTTATAGTCTTGCGGAGTTTGGTGCCCGGCCTGGACTTGAGCAGCAACAAAATCGGCATGGTCTGCACTGGGAATATTGTATACCACAGATGTAGGCTTAGTGGCGTAAGTTGCTGTTTGTATAGAAGTAGGCCCTCCTTTAACTAAGCGGGTTGCCGGGCCGTAAGAATCAACACCTTTGGAGCGATTCCAGGTGTAGGAAGCTACTTGTCCACTACCATTCAGTTTTACATTAGCCATAGAAGCAGGTACAATTTTAGTCATGCGGGGATCAACAACTCCGGCATCATGCAGATTCGTCAGCAGGTTATAATAATATTGAGAAGTGCGGATAGCATTGCCATAGGCGGCATAGTTAAAGTTTCCATTAGTTACAACAGGGTCACCAAGCAAAAAGTCTGTTACCGTACTGTTATTAAAGCCTGGAACTACAGTATTGTCGGCATTGGTTTGTGGCCCCTGGGATAAACAGTACAGGATAGAATCTGCATTATATAGATCTGATTTTTTTGACAGCTTCAGCATGTAGCGAGCTTTCAACCCCCAGCATAATTTTAACCATTTGCTGACATCGCCGTTATTCATATAATCGCCTGAAGAAAGTGGTGGTGCTCCAACCTCTTGTGTTTTATTGAACAGGCTAATGGCTTCGTTTAGTTTGGCCATACACCCGTTGAAGATAGTTTTACCATCATCTGGCTTAGGGCTGGGGTTTCCGGTGGCAGCCTCTGTATAAGGCATTTCACCATACAGATCCAGCATTTGCATAAAACCCAGTGCATGGTAAACGTCAGCCGCCGCCATATAATGGTAGGCACCTTGTTTTTGGGCGGTATTGTACATATCAATCACATTGGAAGATACGGCTACGAACCATGTTTGGTAAGGCGTGGTTGAATTGCTATTAGAACACTGCCATGTTGTAGTAAATGTATTTTGAGTACCGCTATTGCTATAATAAACACCGGCTATGCACGCCGTACGATAATTGGCAACTCCTGCTGAGTACATGTAAAAGTGTTCGATCCAGGGTAAACGGTTTTGAACTAATACTGTTTCATTATTTGGATTATCCGGGTCGGTATTCACATCCAACCATTTTTTACAGGAAGTGAAACCCAAAATGAGTGCACAACCCAGTATAATATATTTTGACTTTTTCATAATTTAAATTTTTTCGAATTAAAACCTAAGATTTACACCGAACGTGAAACTTGATACCGCAGGCACGCCCAGATAATCAATACCGGTAGAACCAGAACCTCCTGTTCCTCCTGCTGCACTTACTTCAGGATCCATTCCCTTGTAATTTGTCCAGGTAAGCAAATTGGTGCCCACTGCTGTTGCAGAAATACCTTTAATGATTTTTTGATTCTTCAACATGTTGGAGAAATCATAAGTTAAGGACAGAGAACGCAGTTTCAGCCAGTCTACTGAAGTAATAAAATTATAAGAGTTGGCTGCGTAATTTGACCAATACCTTTGGATCATGTCGTAGCCTGAAACGGTTGAACTACCGATAGTATACGATTGGTTTGCCTCGTAAGTTTGCGTAAAATCAGCTCCAGTTACGCTATTCACCCCGCTTATTGTTACCGATTGGCGGTCATTCAACAAGGTTTGTTTGCTTAAACCGTTTACCACTAAAGCATATTCCGTACCGTTAAATACATCTCCTCCCTTTCTCAAATCTAGGAGAAATGATAAGGTAAGTGCTTTGTACCTGAAAGTATTACTAAACCCGCCAATGAAGTCCGGCTCACGGTTACCAACAACTGGGTTCGTGGCATTAACTTTATAAAAGCCTGTCGTAGGGTCAACAAGATAGCGTCCGTTTGGAATTTCTTTCCCTTTTGAGTCAAGTTCGCGATAATAAGATTGACCGGTCATTCCAAGGAAAAAGCCGCCGTTGGGAATGGATGCCGCTTTTATTGTTCCAAATTGAGCATCGGTTGGGTAAAAATAAGCTACGCCTGGAATAAAGGCGCCTAATCTACCCCGGTTGTAGGAGAAGTTCAATGTTGCCTCCCAGTCAAAATTCTTTTGCGACACCACTTTGCCTGTAAGCGCTACTTCCATACCCTTGTTAATTACCGTACCGGAATTGAGGGTACTGAAAATAAACCCGCCTGATTGAGCCAAACGTGGTTGCCCAATTTGATTTTCTGTTTGGCTATGATAATAGGTATAATCCAAACCAATGCGGCCATTCAGGAATCTAAACTCTCCTCCAACTTCCCAGGAATTCTGAATTTCAGGTATTAAACGGGGGTTTCCCGCAGCCCATTGGTTACCCACGAGGGTGAAAGAACCAATTGTATAAGGGGACCATTCATAAGTATTCGTAGCATAAGGGTTGGCGTCTTTACCTACCCGTGCCCAACTTGCTCTAACCTTTCCGAAAGAAAGAATACTGTTCCTTGGCAATAACTGGGTAAAAACAAAAGAACCGCTGATAGAAGGATAGAAGTAAGACCGGTTTTCTATAGGTAGTGTGGATGACCAGTCGTTGCGGCCTGTTGCTGTAAGATAGACCAGGTCTTTATAAGATACACCCACTTCTCCATAAGCTCCCACCAATCGCCGTCTTGTTGTTCCATCTGTAAAAAATTTATTTGTAGGCGCCATGTTATTAAAGCT
Organism: Flavisolibacter sp.; assembly: GCA_051955075.1. Taxonomy (GTDB): domain Bacteria; phylum Bacteroidota; class Bacteroidia; order Chitinophagales; family Chitinophagaceae; genus Flavisolibacter. The sequence continues at coordinate 1,904 of JBQCHB010000415.1, read as the reverse complement.
GATAGTGCCCGGTGTATTAAAGGCATATCCCCAATGGTTTTGAACGACTGTATTAAAATTTTCTGAAGTGGTTCCCAGCATCAGGTGTGCATCAAAATCTTGGATGCGCTTATGAAAATTACTCATCACTGTGGTTGTGATGTAGGTATAGTCAACCAGGTCTTTGCTTAAACGACCATTCTGGTATAGCGGCGTCAGGGCCGAACCTGGGGCTATAAAAGTATAATCATTTGTGGTGTATCGGTCATAACCTACGCGTCCTGTAATATCCCACCAATTGGCAATTTTGAAATTGCCGTTGATGCCCCCGGTAAAACGGTTGGTTTTTGAAGTTAGATCATCCTGATTGATGATCCAATAAGGATTGTCCCTATCATCTTTCAACTCAAGTGTTCCGGCATATACCCGGTGCTGTGAGCCATCCTGATTAATATAATTCTTTATATCGTACGTTACTGGCCAGCTATATAAGGATTGCATACTTCCCACACCGCTTCCGTATAAACCGGCGGTAGTCAAGGTTCTGTCGGTATTAGCGATAGAATAGGCAACGTTTGCATTCAATGTTAAACGGCCATATTTCTGTTCACCATTAAAACGAAAAGTTGTTTTGTCGTAACCTGTTCCGGGAACAATACCTGTTTGTTTAAAGTTAGATCCCGATAAATAAAAAGAACCATTCTTTGAGCCACCGGACACGTTTACGTTATTATCATATATAATACCGTGTTGAAAGAAATGACCAATATTGTCATAGATCGTACTATCCGATGGAATTTTTGCTCCCCATGAACTATAGCTGTTAACCGTGTTCAACACGCCATTGCTGGAATAGCCACCAGGGCCAAATACAGTTTGCACCTCGGGTAATTTGTTTGCCCAAGAGGTACTTATTTTGCTATTGGCATTGACTGTTACTGCACCTTCTGCACCTTTCTTAGTTGTAATGATAACAACACCATCAGCCGCACGGGAGCCGTATAAAGCTGCCGCCGCAGCGCCTTTTAAAACCGACAAGGTCTCAACATCCTCGGGATTGATGTCCATAATACGATTAGAGTATGTTGTATTGCTGCGGGACAAGCCATCTGTGCCTGTGTTGCCGGTAACTGTGGTTGAGTTATCGTATATAATACCATCAATAACAAATAATGGTTGATTTTGCCTGCCCTCCGACGTAGAAGTACCTCCACGAATGGTGATAGAGGCGCCGGCACCTGCCGAGCCACTGAATTGCGTAATATTTACACCAGGAACTTTACCTACTAAAGAGTTAACGATGTTGGTGTTTTTATTCTTCATCAACTCCTGCGCATTCAAATCGGTAACGGAATAGCCTAATGCTTTTCTTTCCTTTTTAATACCCAACGCTGTTACCACCACTTCATTCAGATTGCCGCCGGACTGCTTCAGGCTAACGTTTACATTATTCCTGTTGCCAATTTTTATTTCCTGGGCCTCATATCCTACATAACTTAGCTGCAGGGTTTCGCCTGTAGCCGCCTGGATGCTGAAATGCCCGTTGTTGTCGGTTTGCGTACTGCGGGTAGTACCCTTCACCGTAACTGTCACGCCCGGCAAAGGTGTTTTGTCTTCTGTTAATACTGTACCGCTAATATTTCTTCCCTGTGCCATCATTGCCTGCGGCAGTAAAAGCATTAGCAGCGAGAAGACAGTTAATAGCTGGAAAGTCTTTCTCATAAAATTGTTTTTAAACGTTAGTGTGATCAAATAAAAATTTATCTATCATAAAAATGTGTCACGTTACTCTATATACGAATCTTTTTCATTTCACAGTACTTTGATACCTGCTTTGATATAAGGTTGCAGGATTGGGTCATCGGGTGGTAGTTCTGTGATGAGTATATCAAGTTTTTTAAGATCGCAGACCTGTATGGGTTGTT
>JBQCHB010000414.1:0-5689 GCA_051955075.1 Flavisolibacter sp. | reverse complement strand
GAAAAAGAAACCGGCGGCGGCAGGGAAAGTGGTTCCGATGCCTGGAGAATTTATATGCGCAGGCAAACCAATACAATTAATTATAGTACCAGTTTACCACTTGCCCAGGGCATTAAGTTTGACTTGTAAGAATTAGTCTATATCTTGTCGCCGATTCATCAATTGTCCTATGAGAAAGTTTATTCTGTATGTAGCAGGACTGTTTTTAAGTTTTGCTGTAAAAGCACAGTTCGCTGTTGCTATTGTTGGTGGCCTGCAAACCACATCTGTAACCCCGGCATATACATTGCTCCCCGACACTGTTTCCAAAAATGTAACGAACAAATCGGGGGTAAGAGTTGGATTCATTGCCAATGTTCCTATCAACGAACAACAAACGCTTTTTTTTCAAACAGGCATCATTTACTCGCAAAGAGGCACAAAAACTTTGCAGCATTTTGATACAAGTAATATTGACCTTACTGATAAAAAAGCTTTGTTCAACGCAACAACGGATTTAAGTGTCAATTATATAGATGCGCCAATCAATCTGGTTCTTAAACTGCCTTTAAAAGGAAAAACAAAATTCATTATTGGCGGAGGCGTACAGGCGTCGCTGTTTTATAATGGCAAAACCAATTTAACTACCGTAAAAGTTTACCAGCAGCAAAGCAATTCTGATATAAGTTATGAGTACAAATTAACTGACAACAATGATCTGCCGGTGGGCAAAGGAGAAGCGCAGTTTAAAACATTGCATTTTGCGGCCAATGCGCTGGCGGGTTTTGAATTCGGTAGAGTTTTTCTTACAGCCAATTATAGCAAGGGATTAAATGGTTTTTACAGCGCTAATGACCAGTCATTCAAGTTTCAAACTATAGGCGCCAGCCTTGGAATATTTTTAGGCAGTCGAAATCCGAAAAAAGAAGCAGTTGTAAAAGATATGGATGGAGATGGCATTCCCGATGAACAAGATAGCTGTCCTTCGCTGGCCGGTTCTGCCTTAACACATGGTTGTCCCGACAAGGATGGAGATGGTATAGCAGATAAAGATGATCAATGCCCTGATATAGCAGGTACTTTACAAAATAAAGGCTGCCCAATATTAGACAGAGATAAAGATGGTATAAATGATAATGAAGATCAGTGCCCGGATGTGGCAGGGTTAAAAAAATACCATGGCTGTCCCGTTCCTGATTCTGACAATGACGGCGTGAATGATGAGGAAGACCAATGCCCTACGCAAGCAGGAACAAAAGAAAATCATGGCTGCCCTCAAATCACCAAAGAAGAAAAAGAAAAGGTAGCACAAGCGGCAAGACAAATACAGTTTGAATTTGCCAAAGCAGCGCTATCGCCATCGTCTTATAAAGAATTGGATGAAGTAGTAGAAATCTTAAAAAACAATCCAACACTTAATATAAAAATTGAAGGACATACCTCCGGCGCCAATAGCGAAAACAACATGAAGCTTTCGCAAAAACGTGCTGACAGTGTAAAGGATTATTTTATTTCGAAATCGATTGCCTCCAGCCGCATAACATCCATAGGCTATGGTTCAACCAAGCCAATCAACCCATCAGATGGCGAAAAAGAAAATCCAAAAGACAGGAGAGTTGAATTGATAATTTTTTAAGGCAGGGCTTAAATGACATTGCCTGTGAAAAGGCCACAACTACCTGATTTATAAAATAAAAGGTCTCAGCCTTTACATGCTGAGACCTTTTTAATAAAGAACCTTCCAAAAGGTTGGGTTTAATGATTTCATATTAACCTTAGCTGCGAGGCCACAAAAAGGTTTTAACAATTTCCGGCAAACCACTTGTCCTCTTTTTGACAACTTGTTATAAGTGGTTTGATTATTTTTACCATTACTCAATTTTATTTAAACAACAGCACATGATTGACACACTTAAGAAATCCGTACTGACGACTTTGGTTGCGGGTATTTGCCTGTCTTCTTTCGCTCAAAGCTCAAAAAAATCTGCTGCTGCTCCCCACGGGTGGCATTTGGAAGACCTTCAGCAAAATGGTTATTATGGTATTAGCCTCGATAAAGCTTATCAACTGGTGAAAGGCAAAAAAAGCCAAACGGTTGTGGTAGCCGTTATTGATTCGGGCATCGATACCACTCACGAAGATCTGAAACCCATCCTTTGGACAAATCCTAAAGAAATTCCTGGCAATGGTATTGACGATGATGGCAATGGCTATGTGGACGATGTACACGGCTGGAACTTTTTAGGTGGCCGCGATGGCAGAAATGTAAAAGAAGATTCTTACGAAGCGGCACGTGTATATCATGCCAATAAAGAACGTTTTGAAAATGTAAAAGACCCTTCTACACTCAGCAAAGAAGACCAGGAACTGTATAAAACCTGGTTAAGAGCCAAAACCGACGTAAATAAAGGCGTTGATCAGAATGAACTTTTCTTCATCAAAAAACTATATCCTTCCTTAAAAAAAGGCGACTCTGTTATTAAAGCTGATCTAAAGAAAGATGAATATAATGGCAACGACCTTAAAAGTTATAAGCCAACAAATCCTGATGCAGTAGTAACCAGGAATATCATCCTGAATATTTGCGAAAACAACAATGGTAATTACGACATTACCAATGCGCAGATATTGGAAGGCTTGGAAGGCGATATACGCAAGGCTGAAGCTGCGGAAACTGCGCCGGAAGATTATCGTGGAGAGATTGTAAAGGATAACGAAAACGACATCAACGACCGTTTTTATGGCAATAACGATATTATGGCCGGAACACCCTTTCACGGTACCCACGTTTCTGGAATCATTGCCGGCGTTCGCAAAAACGGCAAAGGCATTGACGGCATTGCCGATAATGTTCGCATCATGATGGTGCGTGCCGTGCCCGATGGCGATGAGCATGATAAGGATATTGCACTGGCTATTCGCTATGCTGTTGACAATGGCGCCAAAGTGATCAACATGAGCTTTGGAAAATATTTTTCCCCGCAAAAACAATGGGTTGACGATGCTGTAAAATATGCTGAAAGTAAAGGCGTTTTATTGGTAGCGGCAGCCGGCAATGAAGCTACACTGGTTGACACGATGCCCCATTTCCCCGAACCAATTTTGTCAAACGGCGAAAAGGTTACAAACTGGATCACAGTCGGTGCCAGCGGCGATCCTTCTAATGGCGGACTTGTAGCATCTTTTTCTAATTACGGCAAAAAAGAAGTTGACGTTTTTGCTCCTGGTGTAAATATTTATTCATCAGTTCCGGGCGGCAACACTTATGGCAATGCGTCTGGTACAAGTATGGCTTCTCCGGTAACAGCTGGCGTGGCAGCGTTTCTTTTAGAGTACTATCCCACTCTTACGCCGCAGCAAGTGAAAACTGTAATTGAAAAAAGTGCAGTGACCCCCTCGATAAAAGTACAGGAACCCGGCACTGACAAAGAAGTAAGCTTATCTGACCTTTGCAAAAGCGGTGGACTGGTAAACGTTTATGAAGCCGCTAAAATGGCCGAAGCGCTTACAAATGAAGGCAGCAAGCCACAACCTGTAAAAACAAAAATGAAAGTAAAGAAAGCTAAAAGAGCATAAAATATTTGTTGCTAATTTTAAACTCCCGTTACCGCGGGAGTTTTTTATTTTATAGATCAGTTTTATCGTAGTTCTTTAGATAAAAAATAATGTACACCAAGCTAAATCCTTTCCTTTTAATGAAAGCCAGAAAATTTATTCCTTCATTTCAAAATAACTGTTATGGCAAATGTTGATCTTTCAAGAGTGCCCGAATATTATCATAAGTATATAACCCTGGTCAATGAAAATGATTTGGACCAGGCTTTTCAAAAACATCAAACCGATTTAATGGCTGTGTTATCACAAGTTCCTTCCGACAAATGGGATCATCGTTATGCCGAAGGAAAATGGACAGTTAAGGAAGTAATACAGCACATTATTGATGCGGAGCGTATTTTTTGTTGCAGGGCCCTATGTTTTGCAAGGAAAGATAAAACCTCCTTGCCCGGCTTTGATGAAAACACGTATGCAGCAGCCTCAAAAGCAGATAAGAGAACCAAAGAAGACCTGATGGATGAGCTGCAATCTGTTCAGAGATCTTCGGCTCAATTGTTTCGTTCTTTTGACGAGGAACAGCTTCATGAAACCGGCATTGCCAACGGAAAATCAGTTTATGTAAAAGCCATCGGTTATATTATTGTTGGTCATACCCTGCATCACAAAAACATTTTATTAGAAAGATACCTGCAACAAAAAACCATCCCCGCTTGAGGGATGGTTTTTAATTTATAAGAATTATTTTTTAGAACGTTTTCACTGTGCCTTTTGCCTTAGCAAGGTTGTATTGGTTTACCATATCATCTAATACTTTCACAGCCTGGTTCACATAGACATCTTTACTTACATTGTTCAGCCATAGCTTGTAACGTTCGGTTTTATCTTTATCAGCCGATACATAACGTTGTTTATCCTGCTCCAGGAAAGAAACCTGCATGGCTTTATCCATCTTTACTAATTTTTCAATTTCCTTCACGGCATCGCGGGTAACTTTTTGTTCTTTCTTGAACTGATCTATTTGCAAAGGATACTCTTTGTCATCCTGTTTTGCTAAGAGGTCCGTCTCTTTCCTGATCAATTGAAAAACAGAATCATTGGCAATTCTTGCGCTTCCAAGGTTTTTTATAGTCTGAAGATCGTAACCAGGCTGCCAAACTTTATATTGTGCTTTTGTTACTTCATCCCAGGGCAAAGCATTTGTATTGTCTCTTTCCCTCATCTTTAAATATTCATAGTAATCAGGAATTACTACATCCGGAATTACACCCTTTAACTGGGTAGAACCACCACTAATGCGGTAAAATTTCTGCAGGGTTAATTTCAACGAACCCAGGTCTGAATTGGTAGATAGGAAATTTGAAGAAGGATCCAGGCCAATAGGACGCTGCACTGTTCCTTTACCATAAGTGCTGGTGCTGCCAATGATAACACCGCGGCCATAATCCTGTATGGCTGCTGCAAATATCTCTGATGCTGAAGCGCTGAATTCGTTTACCATCACAGCCAGCGGGCCATCATACAACACGCCGCCGTCTTTATCACGCATTACCTGTGGTTGTCCTTCACGGTCTTTTACCTGAACAATTGGCCCCTGGTCAATAAACAAACCGGCAATTTGAATAACATCATACAAAGAACCACCACCATTGTTGCGAAGGTCAATGACGATACCATCAACCTTGTCATCTTTCAATTTTTGAACTTCTTTAGCCACATCAACCGAGCTACGGTGTGGATCGTTCGGATCATCGAAGTTGGCATAGAACTCAGGAAGGAAAATGTAACCAATTTTAGACGTGCCCTGATCAATCACGGCGCTTCTTACATAGGTTTCATCCTGTACAATTTTATCTCTTATTAATGAAACAGTTTTTAAAGTGCCATCTTTTTTTCTCAGTGTCAGCACTACCTCCGTTCCTTTTTGCCCGCGAATAATTTTTACAGCATCTGTAACATCGTATCCCGTTAACTCTACAGGAGCACCCTTGCCTTGCGCTACTTTTGCAATGATATCGCCGGCCTCAATGGCTTCCGATTTTTGGGCCGGACCGCCGGGCAATACGCTGGCAATTTTAATATTACCCTCTTCATAAGTCAACTGCGCCCCTATTCCGTAGAATGAGCCACTCAGTTGTTCATCAAAATATCTTTTATC
>JBQCHB010000413.1:0-12226 GCA_051955075.1 Flavisolibacter sp. | reverse complement strand
CCAATAAAGAAAAGTAATAGGTGGTGTTGGGATCCAGGCCTTTAATGGTAGAGGATCTGCCTCTGCCTTTGTAAACTACATAATAAACTGTTTCCAGATTGGTAACATTGCCAAAAACATTATCGGCTGCATAATAGCTGGTAACATCGGTTGGCGTGGCCGTTACGGCGCTGCCCTTTCTTGCAATGATCAACCTGCCGCTGCCATTTCCTTTTGACCAGCTGAGTGTGATGGTGTTGCCGGTAGTAGCTGTAGTTGCTATAGCATAGGTTTGTGTAGTAGGCGCCACTACGGTTGATTGGCTGCCGGTTAGCGGCAGCGTTAAATATTGTGTGCCGGCCCCCGAGCCATTGTATTCAAAAATGGCTACATAGTACGTGGTGCCTGGCTTTAAATTGCTCACCGAAAAACTATTCCACGAGGTTTTGGCTACCACATATTCTCCATCTGCCGTAAACTTTGATGCAGCAGTTCCAAATACTGAATTGATCGTGTAATCAGTTCCATTCACAGGCAAACCTGTAACAGGAGAGCCTTCCTTCATTACCGCAATGCGGCTCGTTCCATTGCCTGTAGTATAATTCACTGTGAATTGCGAACCATCAAGACTGGTGAAAGACAAATTGCTGGAAGGCACGGTCGGCGCTGCTGCGAAAACAACATGGCCGATCAAAAAAGACAAAACAAAAAGAATAAAATTTTTCTTCATAAAGTTGGTTAAGATGACACAATAAGGTTACACGCCTGCAGTAGCAGGTGACAACAATTAAAAAATGGATAAAGGAAACTGTCAGCAGTAAGTATTTCTCCGGCACTGACACAATGAATTCATTACAACAAACAGTAGCGACCTGTTCTGCGGCGAAATTATTAGCCAGAAATTTCAGTATGCCATCAAAAAAGAGTGAATTGTAAAAAGGCTGGTACTAACTGTAAAAAGCAGCGAACTACCTGCAAACAAGTGTCCTCCATGCACTGTGTCTTATAATGCATCTTTTCTCCTCATGCAAACTCCCTAATTTTACACCGGTCATTTTTAGAATGAAACAAACGCTACAAAAATCCTTTTCATGAAAGCAGCCCTGTTGATAGCTACGGTTATTGTTATTGTATTTCTTGGTTCGTGCAGTAAAACATGCTATTGCGATACGGCTATCGTCAATTATTCTTTTGTTGCTTTCGACAGCTCGGAAACAGACACCGTCATTCTTTTCCGTTATCCAAAAGGCTCAAACTTCAATGGTCTTTTAGATTCAACTGTTTTAACGGCACAGAATGCAGCTTTTCATTTCAACGTTGATACACTTTCTATCAGTTCAGATACCGCGAAGGCAAAAATGGTAAGCTATTTCAATTATATTGTTTACCTGCCTTCCATCGATAGAAGAGATAGCATTCGAAATATTTTTGAAGTGCGGGAGACAAAAGAAGGCGGCCACGACCTGGCGTGTAATTGTGTCAACCAGGTGCTCTCCTATCAACTGAATAGTGATACCTTGCAAGTGATTAACCCTGCATCTCCACAGGTGTATATTTACAAATAACAAAAGAATTTCCCGGAGATATTATTGTGCAACGGTTATGCAAATGCGTGTACCCTTTCCTGCTTCTGTTTTAATATCTAACTGGCCGTTTATAGAGGCAGCCCTTTCCCGCATGTTTGTTAAACCGGGTGCGTCCACATTTTCTTTCAATTCAAATCCTTTACCATCATCGGTAACAGAAAGACATATCTTATCATTCGTCAATTCAACGCATACTTTCACTGCAGTGGCTTCTGCGTGGGTCATAATATTCTTCAACGCTTCCTGGCAAATTCTAAAAAAATCCAATTGCGTTTCGTAGGATAAAAGCTCTTCATCGCACCTGCTTTCAAACACACAGGGAATGCCATTTAAAATGGCAAATTCCTTGCAAAGCCATTCCAGCGTTTCGTTCAGGCCAAGATCTTCCAGCATATTCGGGCTCATGGAAAATGATATTCTTCGCATGGCATTAATGAGCAGTTCAGAAACTGCCAGTGCATGATCGATCCTGGTTTTTGATGCATCTGGCAGGTCCGGTGAATTATCCTGTATCCAATTAATATCCATTTTAACTACCGAAGCCAGTTGCGCCAGTTCTTCGTGTAATTCAACGGCCAGGTATTTCCTGTCTTTTTCCAGGCTGCTTTTAAAATGCGTAGCCAGGCTTTTAAACTTGTTATACTTTTCTTCGATCTCTTTTTCTGCTCTCTTCTTTTCAGTAACATTTTTGGCAATAGCCAACACCACTTCTTTATCAGGAAAGTAAATAGACGTCCAATGGAGCCACACTACCTTGCCGCTTTTGGCAACATACCTGTTTTCAAAATTGATCAGCGCTTCTCCTGCCAGCAGCCTTGCTCTTTTGCGGCGTGTCAGATTTTTATCATCGGGGTGAATGAATGTGGCAATGGGGCTGGCAAACAATTCTGCTTCCGAATACTCCAATGTATCAATGACCGATTGATTGATCCTTTTAAAATAGCCGGCTTTATCAGCTATACAAACCAGGTCGGGAGTCAGTTCAAGAAGAGAAAACATCTCATACTCTGTTTTCTTTAATGGGTCCATCGCGAATGAATGTACATAAATATTAAAAATTGTTCAGCGCTTTTGCTTCGTTCGATCCTTATTTAACAATTTTGTTTTTTGCCTGTGTATTTGTTGCACTGCTGGTCTATTTCAAACAGTCCTTGAAACTTGCCTGGCCCAACATATTGCGTTTCTATTTTTCATGGACATTCTTTTTCATTTGCCTTGTAAAGAAGGCAACCAGCTCTTTTGCTTTTTGCAGTGTAGGCTCATCAGTAATTTCGCCATTGCTGTTCATTTTAGCTCTTACACCACTTATCAATAATTGCGATTGCGGGTGCAGGTCGGCATAAATGGTTTTCATGATCAGCTGCAGGTCGGCATGGGCCTTTACCCCTGATGCCGATGCTGTAATGATGGCCACCGGCTTTTCTGAAAAAACGGTTGTAGATACCATCCACTCAATTAAATTTTTCAGGCTGCCGGGCAGGCTGAAAACATATTCCGGCGTACAAATTAAAACACCGTCTGCTTCTTTTATTTTATGGCGCAGCCCCTGCACCACGGCGGGTGCTGTGTCACCTTCTTTATCGAGGTCGGGATTGAAGTGAGGCAATGCTGCAAGATCATTATAGATCTCCATTTCCATTTCATCGATAGCCAGGTTAGCCATAGCATGCAAAAGCTGCAGGTTAGCAGAGTTGGTTCTTGTGCTGCCGCAAATAGCAAACACTTTCATTTTATTCACATCACTCATCAAAAAAATTAAATTGCAAATTAATGTGCAGTGTGTTACACTTTTGTGTTGGCGCTGATCATACTTTCTTCCGCTTCTGCTGTTTTCTCAAAACGTTTGTCGGGTATAAACCATAAAGCAGCTACTGCCACATACAAACCAAAGCCGATGTAGGGATGCACAAAGCAAAGCGCTATACCAACAGCATAAATAATGACTGACGCCTTCCCTTTCCAATCACTGCCTAACGAACGGGTAAAGGCCGAGTTTTTTCCATGCAAGTCGGTAAGACAATGTGCCAAAAAATAATACGCCACGCCGGCCATCATCAGCACAATGCCATACAGTGCCACCGGCCATTTGGCAAAATGGTTCTCTCCCATCCACGCTGTAACAAAAGGCACCAGCGACAGCCAAAAAAGCAAATGCGAATTGGTCCATAACACCGGGCCGTTCACCCTGTGTACCGCATGCATCATGTGGTGGTGGTTGTTCCAGTAAATACCGATGTAGATAAAACTAAGCACATAGCTAATGAATACGGGCAGCAAAGGCTTCAGCGATTCTAAAGTTTCGCTATGCGGCACCTTCATCTCCAAAACCATAATGGTAATGATAATGGCCAGCACGCCATCGCTAAATGCTTCCAGTCTTCCTTTTGTCATAAGCAGGTGTTGAATTGTACGAAAATTACTAAGCAGTTATCAAATACACACAATAACTTTTTCACCTTACCTGGTGTGTGCTCTTTGATAATTTAAAATGCGTCTTTCGCCAGCCATGCTGTTCAGCAAACTGAACCAAAACAGCAACGTGGTATGATAATGGTATTTATTCAGCAAAATAAAAACTATGGATGTCATCATACAATCGTTAGGATTTAAAGCAGGCGAAGCATTAGAATCGTACATAGAACAAAAACTGCAAAAGCTAACACCCAATGAACACATTGTAAGGGCCAACGTTACTTTGTATTTAGGTCCCGACAGGGCCACGCCCAACGACTATTGCGAGATTCGCCTGGAAGTGCCGGGCAATGATCTTTTTGTGAAAGAAAGCAGCACCGAATTTGAACAATCGGTAGATTCCGCCGTGAATAAATTGCAGGGCATGCTGCGCAAAGCAAAAGAAAAACAGGTGGACCGTTCGCATGGAAGAACGGCTGGTTAAATGCATTATACAAAAATCAGGATGGCCAGTGCGGCGATCAGTGTATTCAAAAAGTTAACGGCGTCATTATTTAAAACATGGCGCCGTTCAACTGAAGCGCCTAATAAAGAATCGGAAAGATTGCCGATGGTTCCGGCAATGATGATCCATACAATATTCGTACTCCACCCAAAGCCCATTGCATATACCAATGCAATGATGCAACTACCCATAATGCCGCAGATGGTTCCCTCCGCACTGATCACACCATCCAACCCTCTTGTATCTTTTTTGAAGGAAAGGATATTGTAAAATTTTTTCCCGTACACAGTTCCCAGTTCTGAAGACAGAGTATCGGCCGTGGCCGATGAAAAAGCGGCAGCGATCATTACATGGAAAATATCTTTTTGTTGCGGATAGATATAGGCCAGCAAAGCACACAAAGCACCCACGCTGCCATTGGCCAAAACCTGGCTGGCTTTTCTGCGGCCTTGATGTTTTTCTGCTATGCCCAACCGTTCTTTTTTAGCATGCTTCCACGAGGTGGCTACCGTACCTAAAATAAAAAACGCAGCCATCAATGCAAGGCCGGTCCAGCCGGCGCCACAATACAGCAGGAAGCCAAGAACAACACCTGTAATTGCACCGGCTATCGTTAACTTGCCTGTCCATGCACTGAGGAAGCCGCCAATAGCAAGAAACAGGATTAAAATAAAATATTGCAAGCTTAGTGATTGATTACACGAATTTTTTACGAATTGCACGAATGGATCAGCAACACTCAATTCCTGCCATGCAGATAAGCAGGTAATACATCAAATCTTTTCTACGATCGTTCTTTTCTTTTACAAAGTATCTTTTGCCCTCTTTTTAAAAAAGCCTCTCAGCAAAAAATTATGCTGCAGCGCTTCCATATTGTCATCAAGCTTTTTGGTGCTGGTTTGTAAATTCCTGATCGCTGCTTTTAAGTTGGCGCCTGCTTCTTCATCATGCAGCAGCACGCCTGCAGGTGTATTGGTTTTACTCAGATCAGCATTCAAATTGGTGCTGGCTGTTTGCATGGTGGTCATTACGGCGTTGGCCTTTGCCGTCACTTCTTCTATTTGCGAAACGCTGGAACGCAGCTTAGAGAAAATAACGGTGTCGGTGACCAGGTTATTGGTCAAAGTACCGGGCTTTTGCAGGTTAGCCGCATAAGATGCCAGTTGGTTGGTAAGTCTTTCCGCATTTTGCGTAGCCCTGTTCAATGCAGCCAGCGTGGCATTTAAATCGTTGGCTAAAGTTTCTTCTTTCAAAAGTTTGCCAACCGTGCCTTCACCGTTGGCAAGGCGATGGCTGATCAGTTTAAAGTCGTTGGTGATGTCGAGAATATTTTTGTTGTTGGTCTGCAACGTGTTCATCATTTCATCCATACCTGCCGCTTTTTGCACCGCCAGCACATCGCCTTCGGCTATTACCGGCGCCTGCGGGCTGCCGCCGTACAGTACAATGATCTTATTGCCGATCAGGCCATCAGTACCTACCTTGGCCTTTGTGTCTTTATGAATAAATTGCTGCGATGCTTCTTCAATGCTCATGGTAACATCCACACCGCCGTTCTTATTAAAGCCAAGCGTTTTAATGGTCCCGATCTTTACACCCGCATACCAAATATTGCTGCCACGCTGCAACCCGTTTACGTCATCAAAGGTGGCGCTTACATCAATGGTGTCGGCAAATGTTTTGCGTTGGCCTCCCAGGGTTAATACGCCTACAATAAAAATTACCAGGGCCAGGAAAATAAAAATCCCCACCAGCACTGCTCTTGTATTCTTAGTTGATTTCATTGCTTACTGTATAAAATTATAATCGTAAAAACTTTTGATCCGCTCATCTTCCGCTTCAAATATTTCATCAAAAGAACCTTGCTTTACAAATTGCCCGTCGAGCAGCATGGCAATGCGGTCGCCGGTGGTTTTGGCACAGGTAAGGTCGTGGGTAATGATGATAGAAGATGTATGGAATCTCCTTTGTACTTCCACGATCAGCTTGTTGATCTCTGTGCTGGTAATAGGGTCCAGTCCTGCTGTAGGCTCGTCGTACAGCATGATCTGCGGCCGCATGATGAGGGTGCGGGCAATGCCAATGCGTTTGCGCTGTCCACCCGAAAGTTCTGACGGCATCTGGTTCATGGTTTGTAAAAGGCCAACAGCGTCCAGCACCCTTTCTATAGATTCGTTCACCTGCTTGCGGCTCAAGTGTGCCGAGTTGCGCACCAGGGGAAACTCAAGATTTTCCTTCACCGTCATGCTATCATACAAAGCGCTGTTTTGAAAAGAAAAACCAAGTTGAAGCCGCAGCTCTCTTATTTCTTTTTCATCCAGCGAAGGCACATCGTAGCCCAATACATTTACCGAACCACTATCGGGCTTTAGCAGGCCCGCAATAATTTTGATCAATACCGATTTGCCCGTACCCGACCGGCCCAACACTACCACGTTCTCGCCTTTGCATACATTTAGATCAATACCCCGCAACACATGGTTATCGCCAAACGATTTATACAGATCCTGTATAGCAATAACAGGCGTTTTAGGATCGATATGAGGCGGTTCTTCTCTTTTCATTAGCGCAACCAGTTTACCATTTGAATAATCACCATTTCTTCAATAAAAATGAGGAACATGGAAATAACCACGGCAAGGTTAGCCGCTTTGCCTACACCCTGCGTTCCCTGCGTGGTGGTATAGCCTTTATAGCAACCCACTACCGAAATTGTAAAGCCGTACACAATGGAACGGAATATGGTAGAACCAAAATCTAAAAAGCTGATCTTTTCAAAAGCATGTTGAAAAAAACTTAACAAGGTGGTTTGCTCATTGCCATGTATGTCAATGTACGAACCCATCAAGCCCACAAAAGCAGCAAACATCATCAGCAAAGGCAGCATTAATGATGTAGCCACAATGCGGCTGACCACCAGGAATTTAAAAGCATTCACACCCGACACATCCATGGCATCAATTTGTTCGGTTACCCGCATGGAACCCAGCTCGGCGCCAATGCTGGAACCGACTTTACCCGCACAAATGAGGGCTGTAACCAATGGCGCCAAAGATTTTACCACCGCAATGCCCACCAATGAAGGCAGCCATGAAGTAGCACCAAACTCGGCCAGGGAGGGTCTTGATTGTTTGGTAAATACCAGGCCTGTAATTAAGCCTGTAACCGCTATCAACGGCAATGATCTTACGCCTACATCATAGCACTGCCTGATGATCTCGTTGCCTTCGAAGGGCGGCTTGAACACTTCTTTGAAGAAACGGCCCATGAATTTAAAGGCATCGGAAATGCCTGCGAAAAATTCATCTGTCTTTTTTGAAATAAGATATTTCATTACGGGTAATGCCTGGCTCGTTGTTAAGCTCAATTTATTTAAGGAAAGGCCATCGCCGGTACGCCGAAAAGCCTGCCACGGCGCACTGCAAAAGCGGCGCAAAAATAAGACATCGGCGGCATCCGAAAATTAGCCTTCGCGAAATGGCACGGCAGCACATCATTTGTCAAACCTTTACACAACGCCCCGGCTTTTGTTTAAAAAATTAAGCCAGGCGAGGCTGCAGCAGCGCTGGTGATCAAAATCAACTGCCGCAGTGATGCCCGTCATTGTTATTGCACTTTACCAATGCCACCTTTACATTCCCTTACACTAAAATTCAACCATGAAACTTTATTTATCAGCCGAGGCAAAGATCAAAGAGATAGCGAACATATTCCAGGAGCGATTTCCTTACCTCAAACTGGTGTTTTTTAAAAGCAAACACGGCTTGCTGGAAAGTTCATCAAGAAAAGACATCATCCCCTCAAATAGTACACTGATTGAAGCTGCAGGCGCCATGAAAGAAGGTGAGCTTGAAATTAAGCCGCAGCAAACCGTTGCCGAAGTAGAACAGGCATTTCAAAAGAAATTCAATTTGCCCGTACAAATATTTCGCAAAGCAAGGTTTTCCTGGATCGAAACAACCATGACCGATCAACTGACGCTGGCCAGGCAAAACAGTATGGGCAGAGCCGCCTGCGGCGCTATATACGATGAGGAAGTGTTGTTGTGATGGTGGCAACAGGTGCAATAGTGCATTTCTAAAATGGGCTGGATGTTACACGTTCAATTATAAATCAGTATTTTGCTTTTGTGGTTAATTACGCCTGTTGTTTTTCAATTGCCACAACTTCATAAACACATTAATGTTGTTCGCAACCTCGAATAGCCTGATAATGCAATACGCTAAGATTGAATTAACCGATGGACTTGAACTGAATTGTCAAGAAATTGGAGAACAACTTGAAAAAGAACTGAAAACCTTGAAGTTTCAAGTTGAACTTCCAACTTCTGCAGACTGGGGTTATGTATTCCGAATAAAGAACGATGGACAGACCTTCGATATTTCAGTAGTGTCTTTAGCTGAAAACAATTTCGGAATAGCTATCGAGCCTGAAAAAGACTGTTCTCAAACATTTCCAGATATTTTAAAAAGCTTGACACTAAAAGAATAAGAGAATGGTTAGAAGAGATACTGGTAACTGATGTTGGAGCCAAAAGCATTAAATGGTTTACTGCCGATGAATGGATAGCAACATTTGGTCAGGCCTTTTGGCGCTAATCATCTGAATTGCTGCAGCCAATATAGCATTCAAGCCATCGTGTGAAAGCCTGTTTTTGGATGAAGCTTTTTAAGAAATAGTAGCTGTCAGTATAACTTTTTCTTTCGCGACGGGTTTCCCGTCAAGCGGAAGAGATCATCGAACATTCAGTATATTTGATCATGGACAAAAGTCTTAAAATCGTACACCTAAAGGACCAGGGTAACGACTTCGCTTTTTGGACAGCCAAAAGTGAAATTGAGCGATTACAAGCAATAGAAACCTTACGACTTCAATATATAAATTACAAAAAAGATGTTCAGCCAAGACTTCAGAGAGTTTATAGAATTATTAATAAAAAACAAGGCTGAATATTTGATTGTAGGTGGTTATGCTGTCGGAATTCATGGCCATCCTCGTTATACCGGCGACTTAGATATTTGGTTAAATCCATCGACCGAGAATGCAGAACGAATATTGATGGCAGTAAATGAATTTGGTTTTTCCTCGTTTAAGCTTTCTGTATCAGATTTTTCCTTTGGTACCGAGTGTCCGCCACTATGAAACTTTCCCAGCCGATGTCTCACTGATGGCCTTTGTGCGGTAGATTGTGGACTCGGCGTGTTAGTAAAAATCAAAGAACCTTCACTATCTTTTCTAACAAAATGCCGGCTAGAACTACCATACAAGGAAGCGAAGACACTTTGTTCATCACCTTTACTTGTTACAAATGGCTCCCTCTCATTGAAAGCACAAACAGCTATGATCTTGTATACAAATGGTTTGATTATCTGAAATCAAAAGGTCATTTGGTAACCGGCTATGTGGTAATGCCGAATCATATCCATGCGCTGATCTATTTTTCAAAAACAGAGAAGCCAATCAATAAAATAGTTGGTGATGGAAAAAGGTTCATGGCATACGAAATTGTAAAAAGACTAAAAGAACAAGGCAGAGAAGATATTCTTCTAAGATTACAAAATGCTGTAGAACCAAAAGACAGGCAAAGAGGAAAGAAACATGAAGTATGGGAAGACTCCTTCGACTCAAAAATCTGCAGAACTGAAAAATTCATGAATCAGAAATTAGCCTATATGCATGCCAATCCATGTGCAGGCAAATGGAAACTGGCGCCTACTGCAATTGATTATGAGCACAGCTCTGCCAGGTTTTATATTTCATCAAGGCATGCAGCTTATAAAGTAACCAATGTTGAAGAAGTATTGAAGATAGTTTTCAATAACTCCGCCGAGACCACGGCTAACACACAAAGCCAGGAGTGAGTCTCGGCGGGAAAAAAGATGCAAGATGCAAAAGCGGAGACTCCTCGGCGAAGAAAAGGTGTATAGCATACCAGGGGAAAAAATTATTCAATCCCTCCGTTCCTAAACATAATTAAAACTCCAATTGCAATAAAGATCGAAGACAAAACCAATGTTAATAAAAGTCTTGCTGCAAATTTTACAGAGACATTAAGGTTATACCTGCTAAGAACCATGTAAGAAATAAAAGGCGTTAGTAGGGTGGCGCAGAAAAAGCCCCAGGCAATAATATCTAAAAGCGTATTCATTCCTTATTTTTCTTTTCCTATGGTTGCTTATTTAATGACATAGCAATCAATTCTCAAAACTAAAATCAGTTTACTTCGGGCTGGCAATGCTCTGCACATTTTTTGGTGCTGCTTTTTTCTTGACCGCTTTTGCCATTGTATAAAGATAAAAAAGAAGCCCGTTTGCAAAAGGGAATGCAGACAGTCCAATTTTTGGAGCCGTTATAAGAGGGATTTGCTGCCTTTGCCGGAAAGCCTTGCCAGTACTGCCTCACCCTGCAGCTATACATCCACTTCATCCAGGTACCCATGCGCTTTCGCATACAGTGCCACACCCACCGCGTTGTTGACGCCTATTTTCTGGTACAGGCTGTGCCGGTGTGTTTCCACAGTGCGCAGCGAAATGCAAAGCATACCTGCGATCTCCCCATTGCTTTTCCCCTGCGCTATCAGCCGCATGATCTCAATTTCTCTTTTGGTAAACACAACTTTGTCTGCGGACTTCTTTTCCTTTTGCCGTATCTGCTCTACCTTCTTTTCAATTACTTTGCAAAAATACTCCCCGCCTGCCGCCACTGTTTTAATGGCCGTTACCAACTCATGCTCCCCTGCATCTTTCAGCAAAAAACCACTTATGCCCACGTTCAGCAGCTGCTGCACCAGGGCCAGGTCGTCGTACATCGAAATGGCGATCACTTTTGTTTCGGGATACTTCGATTTAATAATGCCTACAGCTTCGGGGGCACTCATTTCGGGCATCTTTACATCGGTAACTACCACCAACGGCCGGTGCGTGTGGGTGGCTGCTATTAATAAAATACCGTTTTCCACGGCTGCCACCATTTCTATATCGGGGTGGCCGTTAAGTATGCTGGCAAAGCCTTCGCGTATCAGCGGGTGATCGTCGGCAATAACAACGGTAATGGGGGTTTGTAGCTGGCTCATTTTGGTTGCGTTTTAGTGGTTACAATATATATTATTATAATCATTTATTTTCTCCGTAGTTCTACTGAGAAAACGCCAAAAAAATCAGTAGCTCTACTGATACCGCAAGAAAAATCAGCTTTCTATCTTGTGTTTGTGTTTGATGCTATTGAAGCCAGGCTCTTTGAAATGAACATTGTGTAACAACAAACTGATAAATGAAAGATGGTGATTACAACTAGTGCAGGTGATGGAGAAAATGAGAAAAGTGTTGTAAACAAAAAACTTTTGTTCATTAACAAAAGACAAATGTTCATGAACAAAAAACTTTTGTTCACTAGCAAAAGACAATTGTTCATGAACAAAAACTAATTGCTCATGAACAAAAGGAAAATGTTTATGAACAAAAACTAATTGTTCATGAACAAAAAACAATTGTTCATGAGCAAATGACAATTGTTTATAAAACAATACGGCACATTTTATTATAAACCATTAAAAAGGAGGTAAGCTTTTATGAAAATTAAAAACGTTTAACCATGCATGTTAAAGTGCAATAGTCAGGATTTGATCTTACGGACAGTGACATATAAGTCTAGACTAATCGGACAGCATGTTTTAATGAATATTTTCTTGGCAATGTCCCTCCACAAATAAAAAGGGACTTGACAAGAAAATATTTGATCCGACAGG
>JBQCHB010000412.1:0-6263 GCA_051955075.1 Flavisolibacter sp. | reverse complement strand
ATAATCAAAAACCCTGTTCAGCGCCACAGGCCTCAGAATTTGATTTTTGGTTAGGCGACTGGAACCTGACATGGGGCGACACTTTACACGGAACCAATCACATTGAAAAAATGTTTGGTAATTGTACGGTGCATGAAAACTTTTCCGACGCTGCCGCAAAATATCTTGGACAAAGCTGGAGCGTATATAATGCCAATTACAAAATATGGCAACAAACATGGGTAGATAACGCAGGCGGCTATACGCAGGTGTCCGGCGGTATGGTTGGCGATTCAATGATACTGACCACGCAGGAAAGAAAAGTGCCTGTAAACGTTAGCCCCAGCGGTAAAATGATCAGCCGCATGGTTTATTACAATATCAAACCTCACTCATTCGACTGGAGTTGGCAAGCCTCTACCGATGGCGGACAAACATGGAAACCGAACTGGCAAATTCATTATGAAAGAAAAAAGTAGTTGCCATCGGCCGGCCATGAACTATGAACCATGAACTATGAACTATGAACCATTCTTCTACGTCTCGTTCAACACAAGTGCATCCAAACCATTCAGTCCAATGCTTTTTTTCGACAAAAAGCCTTCACCATACTTCACGCCTATTCTTTTGCCAAGCAACCTTGCTCTTGAAGTGATGGCTTCTAAAAAATCGGGGTTGGAAAGGTAGCTTTGCGGCTCGGTGCTGTTAGGGTCGTGGAACTGCGTTTTGTATGCTCTTATGGATTGCATACGTTGTTCCCACACTTGGCTAACGTCAATGATGATATCTGGCTCGTAAAAGCGATCCTGTATATAATGCAATAACATTTTGGGCCGCCATTTCTCCTGTTCGTTGCCATCATCACCAATGGTCTTTACCTGCCGCAGGCCGGAAAGAAAACAGGCATCATAGATCAGCCAGCCGCCACGCCCATGATCGGGATGACGATCTTCGAGAATATTGCCAATTACAATTTCGGGCTTGTACTTGCGCAACACTTTCACCAGCTGCATCTGGTGCTCTTCATTGTTTTGAAAGAAGCCATCACGCATTTTTAAATTTTCACGAACAGCAATGCCCATGATCTTTGCTGCATCGGCTGCTTCCTGGTAGCGGGTTTCAATGGTGCCTCTTGTGCCCAGTTCGCCCTGGGTAAGATCAACAATGCCAACTTTTTTTCCTCTTTTTATCTCATTGATCAATGTGCCTGAACATCCCAGTTCTACATCATCGGGATGCGCACCGATAGCTAATACATCCAGTTTCATGGCGGAAAGATACTTCAAGTTTGAAGTTTATAGTTTAGGTTTTGATTTCCATTGTTTTATTTTCGAAGGAGCAATTATTCTGCACCAGCGAAATAAACGAAAGTCTTATTAACTTACCCCATGAAGAAATTACAGATTGATACTATTATCAGCATTTACATGAAGTGGTTTTTAAAGTATGGAATGAACGAATATGACATTAGAAAATGTTATGAAAAATATAAGAACAAGCAGCCACAATCTTCAGCAAATGATTTCATTTGGGAAATTTTCAACACACTCTTAAGTAAGAACTCGAAACAATCTAATACTACAGAACAGTTTTATCATAACCAAATAGATATACTAATCCACATGTGGGAGTTTGTGAAACATTATGAAGGAAGGACAGGAAATGATATTTTGAAAGACATTGAAAGACAAAGGATGGCGCTTTATGAACTACTACCGTATAAAGTAATGGTTAAAATTTCATCAGGCCATTGTTGCCCATATTGTAATGCCTTAAATGAGAAAGAATTTACAATCGAAGGGTATTTGCAGCAACAACCCCTTGGATCTGAAAGCTGCACAAGAGAAAGCGGTTGCAATTGCCGCACTATATCAATACCCCAAAGAGATAATACAGGAAGATTAATTAGATAAAAACAAAAAAGCTGCCCATTCAGGACAGCTTTTTTTAATCGCACTTTATAAACCTTAAAACGTTTTGGTCATACTGCTCTTTTCATAACCAAACAATTCATCTACATTCAGCTTCTTCACTTCACCATACTTCTTCAGATCATCTACATTGATCTTCTTTTCAGAAGCAATAACTGTGTAAGTAAAGGGCTGGTTCTGGAACTGTTGCTGGTGGTAAGCCGCAATATCAGCCAGCGTTATCTTATCTAATTGGTTATACACGGTTTTGCGAACATCGTCTGTCAGGCCTCTCCTCTTTGCAGAAAGATAATTGAAGATGATACCATCTTTAGTGATACGCTGTGTTTCAATATCTTTCTTCTGGCTCTTAACGGCATTGACAAAGTTTTGTTCTGTCTTTGGCAGGTCTTTCAGCAATTCGTTCATGCTGGTGATGGCATCGTTCATTTTATCGGCCTGGCTGCCTACATAACCCACAAAAGTGTAGTCATCTTCTTTCTTAGCCGGCGATTGCACAAAAGCATAAGTAGAATATGCCAGGGCTTTCGATTCACGAATGGTTTGGAAAACCACTGAACCCATGCCGCCGCCAAAATAGCTGTTGTACAAACCAATCTTTGCGGTTTGCTTCGGATCGTATTGACCAAGGTCACGCACCCAGTAAATTTCTGATTGCACCGCATCATAATCATTAAACAGCACCTGGTTAGTTGATTGCTTCAACGGCGTAAATACAATTGCTTTTGGTGTAGCTGTCCATGTCTTTGGCATTGTGTGCAGCTTTGCAATATCAGAGCTCAACTTTGCAACAGGCAAAGGACCATAATACAATACATCATGCTTGTACGAAGGCAATGCGTGTAACAAGGCAATCAGATCTTCTGCTTTCAATGATTTGATCTCTTCATCCGTCAACACATAATTATAAGGATTGTTAGGGCCGTAAATAGCATAGCTCCTGATGGCAGCAGCAATGGCCTGCTTGTTGGTTTTGTTGTTGGCACGGGATTTCAACATTCTGTCCTTCAACGCTTCCAATGCTGTGGCATCGGCTTTACAATTACGCAATAACTGTTCAAACAAAGCCACTGATTTATCAAAGTTCTCCTGCAGGCCGCTGATGGTAATAGTTGTTTCTTCATTGCCTGCATTGGCAGAAAAGCTGCTGGCCAAATTGTAGAACTGCTTGGTAATTTCTTCTGAAGAGGATTTATCATTAACGAGGATTTGCAGATATTCCAAAGCAATGGGCAACAATTTATTATTGTAAGAACCCTGGTCGAAATAATAATTCAGGCGGAACAAGCTGTTGTCTTTGTTAGGTACATACAATACATCGGCAATGCCCGCTTTACTTTTTTGAATGTCTTTGTTATAATCGATCCATACCGGCTGCATGGCTGGCAACGGATCTTTGGTAATAGCTTTTACAAAATCCGATTGTTTGCCTGCATTGGTTTCTACTGGTGTAATGGGTGGCTTCTCCACTTTCACAATGCTCTTGTCTTCGCCTTTGCGCTTATAGATAACCGCATAGTTATCGTCGCCAAAAAACTTATTGGCAAAGTCAACAATTTCTTTCTTGGTCACTTTCTCTGCTTCATCCAACTGTGCTACGTTTTTATCCCATTGCTGGTCACGGTTTTTGATGAACTGATCCATGATCTCTTCTGCACGATTGGTATTGTTTTCTGTTGCTGTTATCTGGCTCAGTTTGTAATTGGCCACAATGGCTTTGATCAGCGATTCGTCAAAATCACCTTTCTTCAATTTATCGATCTGCTCCAGCAAAATATCTTTTACCTGCTCCAGCGTTTGGCCTTGCTTAGGATTAGCCGCCAGCAGAAAAACACCGTAATCTTTATACTGGCGAACACCGGCACCTGCGCCTAATACTTTTTGTTGTTTGTTGAGGTTCAGGTCGAGCAAACCGGCTTTGCCATTAGAAAGAACCGAAGAAGTCAGATCAGCTAAAAAAGCTTCTCTTGAACCGGCTGGTCCTGTACGGTACACAATGCGCATGGTTTCTGCCGAAGGGCCATAAATTTCTTTTACCACAGCGCCTTTTACTGGTGCTTCTACCGGGCCTTTGTATTCTTCTACTGGCTTTGGCTGCATATAGCTGAAAGCTGCATCAATTTTTTTGATCGTTTCGTCCGGGTTCAGATCACCTGCCATTACAATGGCCATATTGTTGGGCACATAGTATTTGTAGTAATACTCACGAATGGCTTTCAGCGAAGGATTTTTTAAATGCTCGATGGTGCCAATGGTTGATTGCTGCCCGTAATTATGTGTAGGGAAAAGCAAGGTGTGCATCGCTTCCTGAACCTTCCATCCGTCATTGTCCAGCGTACGGTTCTTTTCTTCGTACACCGCTTCCAGCTCTGTATGAAAAATGCGGAAGATGGGATTGCGAAACCGTTCGGCCTGGATAGCCAGGAATTTATCCATGGCATTAGAAGGAATGTCTTCTTCATACACTGTTTCCTCTACCCAAGTGTGTGCATTGGTGCGCTGCGATCCGATGGAGGCCATCATTTTGTCGTACTCATTGGCAATAGCATATTTGGCGGCAATGCCCGATACGCTGTCAATGGTATGATAAATGGCCTTGCGCTGGGCCGCATCAGTAGTGTGATTATATTGTTCGTACAGGTCATCAATCTGGTCGAGGTAAGGCTTTTCCTTTGCCCAATCCAGCGAGCCGAATTTGTCCGTGCCCTTGAACAACAGGTGCTCCAGGTAGTGTGCCAAACCTGTATGGTCTTTAGGATCGTTGTTGCTACCCGTACGCACCGGTATGCGTACCGAAACACGGGGTTCTTTTTTGTTAGGCGAAAGAGCAACCGTCAACCCGTTCTTCAGGGTGTAAAAACGGGTGTTCATCGGGTCGTTGGTTACATACTTATAAGTGTAACCTGCACTGGTGGCTGTTTTCCACTCATACTTTTTTTGTGCCTGTGCAGTGCTTACCACAAGCAACAGCAGAAACAAATGCGTAAACTTCATACGTGTGTTTATTTTTAAGAAAGAATAAGCGATGTAAAATCCAGTTAGTTTTTCCTCGTGTAAGAAAGCATGTAAAATAAGGCTTATTTCATTGTGAAGCTTACCGTATATCAAAAATTCAGATAAAGTTTAGTCCATGTTCGCTAACCTGGCTTTTGCCAACTTACGGTTAGCGGTTGTGCATTCGTTAGCAGAAGACTTTTTTTCTTTCCCGACGGGTTTCCCGCCAACACGCAAGCTAATTGTAAAACGCTTTCAGCGGGAACCCGTAGGTAATACTAAACTTCTGAATGCTCCCTCCTACGGGTCCCCGCAAAAAAAGACTTTTACATCGTGGTTTCATTGGGCGGGAGACCCGTCGGGAAAGAAAAGGAATCTTTTACATCGTGGATTCATTGGGCGGGAGATCCGTCGGGGAAGAAAATGTTGCCTGCAGTACTTCAAATTGCTTTTATACTCCGAAGAGTTTGTAACAACCTGGAAAAACGTCTTAATGTTTCAATACTTTCTTCATCCAGACCATCAGGGTCAAAGTGCATAATGTTGTTCCTAATATCTCTTATTTTTTCAAGATGGTCGCAGAACGTTTTCCTGTCGATTTGCAAATTGAGTTTTGACCAAATAGTTGGGTTTTGAAATAATCTTAAATACTCCCCAACAGTCAGGTCAGCAACATTGTTAATGACCCTCTCGGTGTCTTTTTCATCTTTTGCATTTTCAATATCTTCTTTAGGCAAACGCGATAAGAGATATCGAATATGATTTTCAATTTCCGAAACCAAAAGAAAAGGTTCCGTAAGTTGCTTGAATTGTAAGCTTAAATCACTTGCTGTAACAATTCCTGAAATCTCTTTTGCACTGTTCTCGACAAGAACATAATCATGTTCGATAATTGTTGGAAGTGCTCTGAACAACGATGTGTCCGAAGATATTAATTGATAATTTGCCTCCATCAAATCTCTCACTCTTGTAGATGATTGCCCAACTGCAAGCTTGCTTCCAATGGAACGCCAGCTTATGACACCTTTTAAGTCTCTCTTTGGTTGTTGCATCACCGGCAGTTGAGAGTAATCGTAAGTTATCATCTTAGTAATAGCTTCACTCAACTCACTATCAGGTTTTACAAAAACTAGACTTTTGTTTGCAGCTTCAAGTTTTGCAATTCTATAAGTTGGATCGTTGTAGTTTAAAACATCTTCACCGTCGACTAAAGAAACATTCTCAGGAGGTCTTGTAGTGGTCGTGGTCGTTGTTGTGGATGTCGTTTCAGCTTGCCCGTCAATTGGTTTCTTAATAAATTCAATCGGACTATCTATGTAAACAGCGTCGAAGTAAGGATAGGTAGCTATGCCATAATAA
>JBQCHB010000411.1:0-6087 GCA_051955075.1 Flavisolibacter sp. | reverse complement strand
AATTCTTCAAAATATTTTCTAAATGGATGCACATCGCTTTGAATGCCTTGCGCATTGGGCTGGTAAGATTGTGTAATGGCAGTAATGGTGGTTGGCGAGCCCTGGATGGCTACCCGTTGCATGTAATGTTTTACACCCCGTACACCACCCATCTCTTCGCCGCCGCCGGCCCGGCCCGGCCCACCGTGGATGAGCATCGGCAAAGGTGAACCATGCCCCGTGCTTTCTTTGGCGTCTTCTCTATTCAGCACTAAAATTCTTCCATGGTGCGTAGCAGCACCCACTACAAAATCAGTAGCAATACGATTGTCATTCGTGACAATAGAACAACACAAAGAGCCTTTGCCCTTTTTTGCCAGTTGCACCGCTTCGTGCAAATCATTGTACGGCATAATGGTGCTCACCGGGCCAAAACATTCCACTTCATGCACCGCATCAGCTTTAAAGGGCTGCTCATTCATTAATAATATTGGTGAAAGAAAAGCACCCTTTTGCGCATCGGCATCAATCACCTCAATGCTATCCAAAGAACCATATACGATTTGTGAACCAACCAGCAGCTTTTGAATGTTTTGTTTTACTTCTTCTCTCTGCCCCAAACCAGCTAAAGCACCCATCCGTACTTTTTCATTAAGTGGATTACCAATGGTAGTTTGCACCAACGATTTGCCAATAGCGATATAGGCATCCTCCAGCAAATGCTCCGGCACAAAAATGCGGCGAATGGCAGTACATTTTTGCCCGGCCTTTACCGTCATTTCCTTTCGCACTTCCTTGATAAAAATGTCCCACTCAGGCGAACCGGGTGTTACGTCACCGCCCAATACAATGGCATTTAACGAATCGGCTTCCATATTGAAGGGTACACTCTCTTCTAAAATTACTTTGTGTGACTTGAGCATCAGGCCCGTGGATTTGGAACCGGTAAATGTCACCACATCCTGCGCTGTCACATGGTCCAGTAAATCACCGGCGCTGCCGCAGAGCAATTGCAAAGCGCCTTCGGGCAAAATACCCGAAGCAACGATTTCTTTAACAACAGCTTCGGTTAAATAAGAGGTAATACTGGCAGGCTTTACCACGGCGGGTACACCGGCCAGCCAGTTCACAGCGCATTTTTCAAGCATGCCCCATATAGGAAAATTATACGCATTAATATGAACGGCCACGCCTTCTTTGGGCACTAATAAGTGATGGCCCATAAAGCTACCGCCCTTACTTAGTGCTATTGGGTCGCCATCGGTGCAATACGGCAGGTCAGGAAATTTTCTGCGCAGCGATGCGTTGGCAAAAAGGTTACCAATTCCCCCTTCAATATCAATCCAGCTATCGGCTTTAGTGGCGCCTGTATGATAGCTTACCTGGTAAAACTGTTCCTTCCGCTCCATTAAATACATCGCCAAAGCTTTCAGCATTCTGCCTCTTTCATGAAAGGTCATTTTACGCAGCGAGGCGTTTCCTACCTCACGGCCGTATTGTAAAATGGAAGCGAAGTCTAATCCTTTTGTAGTAGCGGCGGCAATGGCTTCGCCGGTTACAGCATCATGCAATAGCTGTCCGTTGCCATCGCCGGTGATCCATTTTCCTGTTATATAGTTCCCAAGTTTGTTCATGCCTGTGTTTTATTTTCAATGGTTACACCAAATTGTTTTAAATGATGCAGCGCATGCTTAAAAAGCAACTGCACGTTTTCCTCAAAATTCAAATCG
Organism: Flavisolibacter sp.; assembly: GCA_051955075.1. GTDB lineage: Bacteria > Bacteroidota > Bacteroidia > Chitinophagales > Chitinophagaceae > Flavisolibacter. Next base: position 4,378 of record JBQCHB010000411.1, on the reverse strand, counting down.
CCAAAGAAAGGATTACGGGTAGTATGAAAGTTGTCTTTTTCAAAAGAAGAAAAGAAGTCATTGATCTCTGTGTGCAACTCCGTAATTGCTTCTTCGGTTGATCGGTTTTTAACCGGCGCCGGCACTTCGGGCATCAGGGAGTTTACGGTAATTTCTTTAAAGGGCTTATCACTTATCATAAAAGCCCGCATCTTATCTAAATGCCCTTCGGGAGTAACAATATCGGCATACAGGGTTTTACCAGATGCAATACGAACACTATCAGCAAAATGTTCAACCATTTGCTGTAGCGACATTTTGCCCCACTGCGGTGCGGTGTCGGAAGGAATTTGTTTTAAGAGTGCGATAAAGCGATGCCTGAGGAACTGTTCTTTTTCTGCATTCATAATAGCTATCGTTATGAATGCAAGTTTACCAACTATTGGGCAGAAACAGACTGTTGCGTAGTCATATCTGTTTCTATACAGGTGCTTATTTTTTCGAAAATTTCATCCACCGTTCCTTCTCCATGCAATCTTTCCAGTTTGTCCTGTGCTGCATAGTATTCTGCCACAGGCTCGGTCTCGTTTTTATAAACGCTGAACCGTCTGCGAATCACTTCCTCGTTGGTATCATCACTGCGGCCCGAAGTTTCGCCACGTTTTACCAAACGCTTTACCAGCTCATCTTCGGTTACTTCCAAAGCCAATACTTTGCAGATACCGGTTTTTTTGAGAGACAACAGTTTATCTAACGCTTCGGCCTGGGCTATGGTTCGCGGAAAACCATCAAATAAAAAACCCCTGGCGTCAGCATGTTTTTCCAGCGAAGAATCAATCATGCCAATCACTACCTCATCAGGTACCAACTGACCTTTGTCCATAAAGTTTTTGGCTTCCATTCCCAAAGGTGTTTTGTCAGCTATTTCCTGGCGCAACAAATTGCCGGTTGACAAATGGATCAAGCCAAATTTTTCTACTATTTTTTCGGATTGTGTACCCTTTCCACTGCCCGGAGGGCCAAATAAGATCAAATTGAACATAGATTGCCTGCTAAGCTTAAGAGGCAAATATAGGGAAAAACAAGCTACAGGCCTTTATCCATAGGCTGCCTCTCTTTCACATTCCTTTACCAAACCATCGCTCTATATTCTTCGTAAATTTGGAATAAGTTATTTTTCTATGATACGATTTTTGATTTTACTGCCGCTGGCACTAAGCTTGCAATTTTGCACCTATTCACAATCCAATAAAAAAATGAGTATGGATTCAAATAATAAAACCAATCCGGCTTATTCCAACACTGATAGCTCACAGTTAAATATGAGCGATGCCGAATGGAAAAAAATTCTTCCGGCCGATGTTTACCAGGTGGCACGTCAAAAAGGAACCGAACGCCCCTGGAGTAGTCCGCTTGAAAATATAAAAGATGTGGGTACCTACTATTGCGCTGTTTGCGGCAATCCTTTATTTCTAAGCGACACCAAGTTTGAAAGCGGTTGCGGTTGGCCCAGCTTTTATCAGCCTGTTAGCAAAGGCAGTGTTATTTATGCTCCGGACAATACTTACGGAATGAAGCGTACCGAAGTAATGTGCGGCCGCTGCAAATCGCATTTGGGACATGTATTTGATGACGGCCCACCCCCAACAGGTCTGCGGTATTGCATCAACGGTGTGGTGCTGGATTTTAAAAAAGCACAAGCAGCAGAAAAGGAATACAACAAACAAAAAAATGATTGACATGTTCGATTCATTTTGAAATAAAGCTCTCATGTTAATTGAGAGCTTTATTTTTTTTGTATTAGGTGGCACTAAGTGCTAAGGGCAGGCAATATTGTTTCTGAAGCGATTTTTCAATACATACACCTTTATGATTGTTGTTTTTCGTTTTACCTTCAAATGAAACTTTGCATTTATATTTCATTTCAAACAATACACTTATGAAATTAAAGCTCCAGTATTGCTGTACGTTTTTGATTGCACTCTTTATCGGCGTACAAAGCTTTTGTCAATTCAAATTAACCGATCCGGTTCCAGTTGATCCGAATGTAAAAATTGGCAAACTCTCCAACGGGCTGACCTACTACATCCGCAAAAACACGAAGCCCGATAATAAAGTAGAACTGCGACTGGCAGTAAACGCAGGTTCGGTTTTAGAAGATGCAGATCAAAGAGGGCTTGCGCATTTTTTGGAACATATGAGCTTTAACGGCTCTAAAAATTTTCCGAAAAATGAATTGGTAGATTACCTGCAAAAAGTAGGTGTGCAATTTGGCGCCGACCTTAATGCTTACACCGGTTTTGATGAAACTGTCTATATGCTTCCCATTTCTTCCGACAATGCAGAAACACTGGAAAAAGGTTTCACTGTACTGGAAGATTGGGCAGGCAATAATTTATTTGATACAACAGAGATCAATAAGGAACGTGGCGTGGTGCTGGAAGAATCACGCCTTAGTAAAGGAGCCCAGCAAAGAATGATGCGCCAATACTTTCCAAAATTGTTCAACGGTTCTAAATATGCCGAACGTTTGCCTATTGGTTCAGATTCTATTTTAAAAACCTTCAAACCTGAAACACTGCAACGTTTTTACAAACAATGGTATCGTCCTGATTTAATGGCGGTGATTGTTGTAGGCGATATTGATCCTGCCATAGCCGAGCAAAAAATTAAAGCGCATTTCAGCGGCTTTAAAAATCCTGCTGCCGAAAAGCCACGCCCTTCTATCATACCTATACAGGCACGTACAAAGCCTGAAGCCATGGTAATTACAGATGAAGAAAACACAAACACCATTTTGCAAATTTTCAATTTCATAAGACCATCAAAAAAATTAAAAACCTGGGCCGACTACCGGCAGGATTTACTGGATGATATGGTAAGCTCATTGATCAGCCAACGCTTGCAGGAGTTGACACAGAAAGAAGATCCTCCGTTTGTATATGGCTTTACCGGGCAGCAATCATTTATTCGCGGTTATGATGCATTTATTTCGGTTGCGGTTTTAGGCAACAATACTGAAAAAGAAGCTATGGATGCATTGATGGCGGAAACAGAAAGAGCAAGGAAATTTGGTTTTCTGCCTGCGGAAATTGAACGGGTAAAAGCTTCAATTTTAAATGGTGCCGAAAAAGCTTTCAATGAAAAAGACAAATCGCAATCGGCACAATTAGTACAGGGCTATTTGAATAACTTTTTACAGGGTACGCCTGTAACGGGTCCGGAAAATCGCTACAAATTTATCAAGCAGGTTTTGCCTTCAATTACAGCCGCAGAAATTAATGCTGCAGCTAAAAAAATGCCTGAGGCCAATAATGCTTTTGCCTTATTGCTGGCGCCTGCAAAAATGAAAGACAAATTACCATCAGGCACCGAAGTGTTGAAAGATATGGTGGCTGCCACCAAACAAATCGTAAAACCGTATGAAGAAAAAGCAGTAGCGCAAACATTAATGGACAAAGAGCCAGCACCTGGAAAAATTACCAAAGAAACAACGAACAAAAAGTTGGGCACTACCAACATAACACTGAGTAATGGTGTGACGATTACTTTAAAACCAACAACTTTTAAAAACGATCAGATATTGATGGATGCGTGGCGCTGGGGCGGCTACTATCGTTTTCCATTAGCCGAAAAAGACAATGCCAAACATGCCGCTGAAATTGTCTCGGAAATGGGTGTGAAAGATCTGTCACCAACCGATCTGGAAAAGTTTCTTTCGGGCAAAACCGCGGAAGCCCATCCTTATCTCAACGAAAGCGAAGAAGGCATTGAAGGCAGCAGCAGCGTGAAAGATTTCGAAACGTTTTTGCAGCTGGTGAATTTATATTTCACACAGCCGCGAAAAGATGAAAGCCTGTTCAAATCTTTTATTACAAAGGAAAAAGGCATGCTGCAATTTTTGAAAGGTAGTCCACAGGTTTTTTACCAGGATACTTTAATGAAGATTATTTACAACAACAATCCGTGGATGACAGCCGTGCCAACAGAGGAAGAATATGCACATTTAAATCTCGATACAGCTTTATCTGTGTACAAGCAAATTTTTGGTAATGCTGATGGCATGCACTTTACTTTCGTTGGCAATTTAGATGCAAACACTGTAAAGCCTTTGCTGCAAAAATATTTAGGCTCGTTGCCGGCTTTGCCAACAGAGCATGAGTATAAGGATCTTGGCATTCGGCCCGTGAAAGGCGTGGTAGAAGCCAATATTAAAAAAGGCAAGGAAGCTAAAAGTCTGATCAATATTTTTTGGAGCGGCGAAACGCAATACAGCCGCGAAGAAAGCATGGCTTTAAAGGCCTTGGTTGATGTGTTGAATATTAAGATCATCGAAAAGCTGCGTGAAGAACTGGGCGGCATGTACAGTGGCGGATTGGGTGGTGCTATTACAAAACGT
>JBQCHB010000410.1:0-13017 GCA_051955075.1 Flavisolibacter sp. | reverse complement strand
ACTGTAAAATTTTTGAGGAGCCGAATTTATGCCATACAACGTTAAAGCATTGGCAATGGCGCGGTATTTTGTGTTCCTTTTGCCATTTGCCGCTGATTAAAGATACAATAGCTCATTGTTTAATCTGTTGACTGGCTTTATCTGTCCCTCGAAAACAAAGTTAAGTGACGAACAAAAAGGTAAGAATATATTTGTCGCCTCGCCATGTTGCCAATGTATTGTGTGCAGCTTTTCTATTTCTTAAGTTGCTCAACTACTACTTTAGCCATTTCCTTTGAACTAAAGGGGTTTTGCCCGGTGATTAGATTACCGTCAACAACTACTTTTGATGTCATGGGAATAAAAGCTTTTTTGTAGTTAACGTTTCTCTCTTTAAGTGCGGCTTCAAGATTAAAAGGAACTTCCTTTTTTCGCCTGGCAATGCTTTCTTCAAACCAGTCAAAGCCAGTAAGATTTTTGCCTTTGATTAAATACTCGCCATCAGAAAGTTTTACATTCAACAATCCACCAACACCGTGGCAAATGGCGGCTACCATTCTGTTGCACTCATATTGTTCCTTAATGATGCTTTGCATAGTGGCATCATTTGGAAAATCGTACATCGTAGCATGTCCACCTGCAAGATAAACGCAATCAAAATCTTGTCCGGCAACATCATCCAGGCTTTTTGTATGCTGCAGCAGCTTCATAAAGTCGGGGTTTTCATAATCTTCTTTTGAGAGTTTGTCAAGCACTAACGGTTTCAAGCTTTCAGGGTCAACAGGAACATTTCCCCCTTGCGGACTTGCAATTGTTATGTCAAAACCTTCTTCTTTTGCAGCGTGGTAAATGTGTGTCAACTCGCTTAACCATAAGCCTGTTTTCAGTTTGCCACTTGCATACATACCCACATTGGTAACAATTAATAAAATTTTCATAGTCCCTGTTTTTGTTCTTGCATCAGGTATGTAATGCCTTGCCCGTACGTTGTAAACTTGAAATCAGGAAATCTATTTTTAAATTTTTCGGAAATAAAAATATTGTCCACCTTATAACGAGGCAATAGTTCCTGCACTTCTTTTAATTGCTTGTTGAATAAGCCGCCGAGTTTAAACATCCACATTTTTAAAATTGAATAGCTGAATGTTTTTTGATAAATATCCGATGCAAGATGTATGAGCTGATTATAAGTAAGCCTATTGTCGTCGCAGGGTAAATGCCATGTTTGATTATAGGCATCCGGTGTATTTCCTATCAATGCCATTGCCCGGCTTGCATCGGGCGTCCAGATAAGCGTTCTTAACGTGTTATCTTTTAAAGGCACTTTCAACTTTTTGCCCTGCTGAATGTTATCAAAAATTAAAGTATTGGTAAGGCTTTGCGTTTTGCCCGGTCCATAAAATTCAGGTGCCCGGCATATAACCGCTTCAATGCTATTTTGGTTTATTTCGCCTAACAACATTGTCGCCATTTGTGCCCTCGCCATTGATTTTTGTCCAATGGGAACAAACGGACTTTCTTCTGTTTGTGGTTCGCTCGTTTTAGCATACATATACGTATTGTCGAAAAATACCAACTTACAATTATGGTTTTTGCAGGCATTTATCACATTTTGCATCATCATAGGGAATTGCTCCTCCCATAGTTTTGAATCCATAGGCAGCCCTACTGTCAAATAAGCAATGTCGCTGCCTGCAACGGCTCTATCAGTTGCACCTGCATCTAATAGGTTTGCGGGGAAGAGTTGATCTGTATTGTTTGTTTTCTTAGGATTTCTGCTTACTAACCTTATATCAGTTGTATAGTTCCTATGCAGCTCTTTTGCTAATTCTTCGGCTATTTGTCCGTTTGCTCCAAGTATCGTCTGCATAACTTTGTCTTTACTTTGGTTTAAGTGTCACGGTAAACTTGCACACAACGTTCAAGGCCTGCTGCTGTGCTCATAGTCTTTGTTACTGTCAGCCCTGCAACTGAAGCCGGTTAAAAATACGAATGATGAATTTAAATACAGATGAAGCTAGAATTCCCTCTATCCGGAATAAAGCCGATAGCGGTGAGCTAATGATTTGTTCATCGCTCCTTCATTATTGCCAATGCAATGTAAGCGGTAGTTTTATCAATGTGTCCACTTTTCAATTCCGTTTGAACTATTCCGAAAACTTAAACCGAACAATTTTTCAGAAGCAGTTTGCTCTTGTCTTTGCAAATATTGTTCAAGAATTAGGTTGTATGTCGCAATAGTGTCGCCCCTAAAAATTATTTAGTCAGGCACTTGGGGACTTGCAAACAAGTGAAGGGAGAGCATAAAAAAACGATGAATAGGGAAACTGAAAAAGTTTTGGTCATGCCTGCTTTTATGTCAAGATGTACAGCTCGTCAAATTACATACGGCGGATGAAAAAATTACCACCTACATTTATCAGCTTTGCGAAGGTTGGGCATTTGTTGTTCGTCTGCCTAACACTTCTGCAAACGCTGAACAATGATTTGCGCTGCAGGTAGATATTTTGTGACGTCCAGCCCAGACTGTAGCTTGGTTTTACCTGATGATGAAATAAGAACTTTTGCCTGGTTTGATCCGTCCAACCAATAACTGCTGCCGAGTAGCGAACCAAAAGCCAATTACTTCAATGTTCAGCCCGACTTGCAGCAATACTATGTCGCCTGCTGTGTTTCGTCTTGTGAATTTTTGCGTGGTTGATTAAATATCAGCTTCTTCATCACATAGCCAAATAAAAGTCCAGCCAAAGTACATACAACAACGCCGACTAAGAGTTTTAATGGACTATACCCTTCCCCATCAAACAATGGAAATATCAAATCCATAAATACAAACATAAAAAATCCGAAACTTAGACCTTGTGTCACCCAGTTGTACTCTGGTATTGTCAGCTTTAAAGGGCTAGAAAATTTCTGTTTCTGAGTTTCAAGCCACTTCGTCTTCCAACTTTTTACAAACCAAATCCAAAAAGGAAATGTCACTATTAAAAGAACTGCACTTGTCAAATTTCTTAGGCATGGAATAATGCCCCCGCAATTGTCGCAGTATAATCCAAACCAATTTCCAAAAGCTGTTTTATTTTGGGTTGTCCATTTTAAACCAGGATGAATAGTGTTGCAGTGTGGGCAAGGAATAAAACTTTTTTCTGCAAGTGATTTGTTGTTATTTTTTTCAATTAGTGACACCTTGGGAACTCTTTGCCCAAGAAAAAGCTCATTGATCGCAAGTCCCGGATTTAAAATCCAATGAAGCATCAATGGATGCTTCCAGGTCCAGACTTTGTATTTGGTTGTGTCAAAGTTCATAGCTATTAGTTTTTGCTGGTTAAGTTAACATTGCAGGCATCGGGTTAACAGCTTGGCGTTCGGTGGGATATTTTATAATGTCCAGCCGATAACCGAAGCCGAATAAAGAACTAAAGTAAAAATTTATGATGAAGTATAATAGAATTACCTCTGATTGGACTGATGCTGATTGCGATTTAAAGATGAAGATTTATTCGTCTAGCCCCGCTTACGCCAAACTGCTGTAAGCGCTGCCGGTTTATTCACACAATCTAAGAAGTTCGCCAGGCTTTGCTTTTTCGTTATGACTTATGCCATCGAGTAAATAATGAATGATTTTTTGTTTCTTTTGTGCCTCTAATTTCTTCCCTACGGAGTAGGAGTCAACCCATGTCTTCTCTTCTCTTTTAACTGTCCATTTTCTTGAGTTGTCTATTGTCGATAAAACGCAATTGTCTGGAAGCTTGCCGTTTTCTGTAGCATAACAAAAAGTAGTCCGACAGAAGTCAAATTGTAGCTGTCAATAACCTCTGTACAACCATTAAGCTGTCTTGGCCGAACACTAGTGTAACTATATTCAATGCGCTTCTTCAATTTTGTCGCCGCCGAAGCGTACCAAAATTTCACTGGGAAGCAGGTCCACCCAAATTCAATTGTATTGCTTGATAATTTACGGGCTTACTTGAAAACATATCAACCAGGGCCAAAAGCATATTTATTGGAATCAGAACAAGCAATGTATGCTTATCCTATACACACGGTTCAACAAATATTTTCGAATGCAAAAGAGACTGCAGGCATTAAGAAAGATGTAGGAATACATAGTTTGAGACATAATTTTCCCACGCATTTATTAGAGAAGGACAATGATATAAAGTACATAAAAAACCTTCTTGGGCACTTTGATATTAGAAAGCGAGGCTTCCCTTTAAACATTCTACCTTGCCGGTAACCACTGCTGCACTCCATCAAATTTTTTACCCTTGCCTGTACTATTCTGACCTTTAGTCTGCGGCCAATGTCTTCTTTTAAGCAATAGGTTTTAAGGAAAACAAATCATGTGTACAGTCTTTCCTTATTTTAATTTTTGCATTGTTTCCTGGAGCCTGTTATGAGCGACATTGATACCTTGTGAAAAGGGCATTTGAAGCAATCGATTTCTCATTTCAACAGATTTAAATATTATATGCATAGTAAGTTTGCTTGTATCGTTTGTAAGTTCTTCAAACTCCAGGAATTCCAGTTGTACCGGGAAAGGCGTGTTCTCCATTTCAAATGTCCGTGTGATCTTTTTGTTCGTAACAAATTCATGGATTGTCCCGTTTGCAGAAAAAACCACATTGCCTTTGTGCGATGTTTCAAATCGGTAGCAACCGTGTACTTTATTTTCAAGTTTTAGCACCTTTGTCCCCATCCATTGTTCAACAATTTCGGGTTCCTCGTATGCCCTAAATAACAACTCTATAGGCAAATCGAATTCTCTAGTAATGACGATTTCCTGTTTGCCCTCTTTGGCGGCCACTTTTGTTTTTGGTTCCATACCTCTGCCCTGTTGTTTAATTTTGAACAAGTCCGATAATATTGCCGTCAGTGTCTTTGGCACTTGCTACCCATCTTCCGCCCCCAACATCATTTATTTCCCGAATAACTTCCGCCCCCGAATCAACAAGCGTTTGCAAACTGTTTTTGATATCGTCAACATGAAAAAATGCTGTTACCCCACCTTCCGGATTGTTGGGAACCAGGCCAATATCCTGGTTGCCTACCTTAAAGCCAACGTAGTACGGGCTGTCCGCATACGGCTCAACACTTAATAGTTTTGCAAATAGCACTTTTGATTGTGTCATATCCTTAACCGGATAGAGAATCGTTTTAATTCCTTGGTTCATGAGTTTTTACTTTTTTCCTACTCTTTTGGATTTTCGGCTACTCCCGTTTTTGGTTGCTGCTCCATTATTTCCTTGACTTATATTTCTTCATCACAGCTTCAAGTGTATTAAATCTGTCGTCCCACATTTTTCGAAATGGTTCAATAAAGTCTGCCACTTCTTTCATTTTTTTGGCATTGATATGATAATATACTTCTCTGCCATTTTGCTCTTGCCTGAGCAGTTCGCATTCAGTAAGAATTTGCAGGTGTTTTGAAACAGTCGGCCTTGCCGTGTCAAAGTTTGATGCAATTGCACCTGCCGTCATGGATTGCGAAGCAACCAATACCAGGATTGCTCTCCGGGAAGGGTCTGCCAACGCCTGAAATACGTCCCGCCTTAAGTTCATTATGTAGCCATTTGACTACAAATATAAGCGTAGCTATTTAACTACAGAAATTTTTTATCAAAAACATTGAGATGCCCGGTTTGCACGTCCAAGGCAATGCCTGCTTGACCTATTTATATTAAGAAGCGAGCTTGCCTATAGTTTCTGGAATAAAACTTGGTATCATTAATAGGGACAATGGTAAAAGCAGGTATGATGTCACAAGGACTTGGTTTTTCTATTTTGATAGTGGAGGATGATGAAGATGACAGGATCATCATAGATGAAGCGTTTATGAGCATGGGATTTGGCGCTGAAGTAAAAAAGTTTATCAATGCCGTTGCACTGTTCCATTACCTTGAGCAGGTTGAACAATCTCTATTCCCTTGCCTGATTGTTATAGATAATACATTGCCCAAATTGAATGCAACCGACATCCTCTCATGGTTAAAGAGCAATGTACGTTACCAAAAAATTCCGGTGGTCATCTATTCTACTGTTTTATCCGATGCCTTAAAAAAACAACTGATCTCTGCAGGCGCCTATGCATGTTTTGAAAAAGGCAACAGCATGCAGCAAATAATGGATACTGAAAAGACGCTGAAGGCGCTGGCAGAAGGTGTCAGGGAAAATTCTTAACCCCGGCGACGAGCCGGAGTGATTTAGTTTTAGAAAATGACAAAAGGTCCTATAGTAATTGTTGATGACGATGTAGACGATCACGAAATGTATACTGAAGCGATCAGGTCCATTGGCATTCCCAACGCTTTGCGCTTTTTCAACGGGGCGGAACAGGCACTTGACTATCTTCTAACTACTGCGGAACAACCCTTTATTATTCTGTCCGACATCAACATGCCACGTATGAATGGGCTGGAGTTCAAAGAAAAAATTCAATCCAATGATTACCTCAAAGAAAAAGGCATTCCATTTGTTTTCATTTCCACCAATTCGAGTGCAGACTCTGTTCGCAGGGCACACGTTTTGAGCGTGCAAGGCTACTTCAAAAAACCCGGTAGCATGGTTGAGATTATCAGTATGCTTAAAAAACTTTTTGACTATTGGGAACTATGTAAGCATATTAATAATACCTGATGCCTTATGAAAATATTGAAAACATGAGAGGTCTTTAAGAGATTTTATCATCTTACTCCTTGATACGCTTCACCTCTCCCAGACTTAGCGAGGACATAACAGGTTGATGAAACAACGGTATCAGCGGACATTTATAAACGTTCCCCGCCATTTCATCAACTTTTCTCCAACATTTCAAGGCTTCGTTACATCTTTGTTCAGATCGGATTCAAGCTCACCGATTGGCACGTTTGTGAAATATAAGGATGGCCACGTCATGCAAACGAACATGCATGCTCATCTGTTTACTTTTTAAAATCTTTATCACGAGCCAACCTTCAATGATCGTCCACGTATGTATATGTTTTCGCAGGAAGACATTCCTGCTTACGAAAATCATTTGCACCCTAAGCACTGGCAAAGCGAAGACCTCGTACGTTTTTTTAACATGCCCCACCTCCCCAAAATTAAATGCTACAGTTCCCCTGTGCCCTTGACGAAATGTATCCATTTGTATACCTATGACAATGATTGTTTAACCATTTCTAAAAACCAACTTGTATGCAAACATGTACAAACACCCGCCGCCGAAACCAAAGGCATTACCTGAAACATTTCCAACACCTGGCTCTTGTGGTTTTATCGGCCTTCGTTGCAATAACGGGGTGCAAAAAAATGGACAGGCCGGACACAGCCAATCAAGTCTTATCTCAAAAGCAAAAGGACAATATTCATTTCGCGGCGTCAAGAGATATTGACCTGCAGACCGTCGCAGACAATCTCGTTTCTCCTGTCACCTTAGCGGAATCACCCGACGGCTCTCACCGTCTTTTTGTGGTCGACCAGACCGGACAGATTTGGGTAATAGACGCCAGTGGTCATAAACTGCAACAGCCTTTTATTGATATAAGCAGCAAAATGGTGAGCCTTAGCCCGTTTTACGATGAAAGAGGTTTGCTGGGTTTGGCCTTCCATCCCAACTTTAAAACCAATGGCAAATTCTATTTGTTTTATACCGCACCGCCTCCCCCGGGTGGACCAACCACGGATGCCGGCAACACAGGCCTGCCCAAAGTTTGGAACAACACGACACGTATCTCTGAGTTTAGGGTTTCTTCATCCAATCCTAATCAGGCTGATATGAGTTCGGAAAGAATTATCCTTGAACAACCGCATCCTCAATCCAACCACAATGGCGGTACCATAGCCTTTGGACCCGATGGTTACCTGTATATTTCTATTGGTGATGGCGGCAACAAAAACGACATCGGCCCGGGCCATGTAGAAGACTGGTATACAGTGAATGCCGGAGGCAACGGACAGGATATTGAGCAAAACCTGCTTGGCAACATTTTGCGCATTGATGTCAGTGGAAGCAGCAATGGTAAAAATTACGTGATACCTTCTGATAATCCATTTGTTGGCAAACGAGGACTTGATGAAATCTATGCTTATGGTTTTCGCAACCCTTATCGCTTTTCCTTTGACATGGGCGGCTCGCGGCGCCTGTTTGTCGGAGATGCCGGTCAAAGCCTGTACGAAGAGATCAGCGTAGTTACTAAGGGCGGCAACTATGGCTGGAACGTAAAGGAAGGCACGCATTGCTTTAATGCTGCCAATGAATTTATGGAACTGTCCAGTTGCCCTGATGCAGATGCATTTGGCAATCCTTTAATAGACCCGGTCATTGAGGCCAAGAACGAGGCCAATCCGGAAGGCGGCCACTTTGTAACCATCATTGGCGGTAATGTTTACCGGGGTCATGACATTCCGGGACTTCAAGGTAAATATGTCTTCGGCAATTTTTCTTCAGATGAAGAAGAGGCTGAAGGAGAAATTTATGTGAGTAACCCTAACGGACCAGGGCTTTGGTCATTTGAAAAGCTGCCCCTGAAAAGCTTTACTGACAATATTGAACATTTCATCAAAGGCTTTGGCCAGGATTTAAGCGGAGAGATCTATGTCCTCGCTTCCAAACAATTAGGTCCTACCGGAAACACCGGAAAAATATTTAAGCTGGTCGCTTCTAAAAAGGAGCATCGTTAAATAAAAGTTTATTAAAGTGGCAGAATGATGCTGCCACTTTACTATGACTACGCTGCTTGAGTTACGACGGCTTACTTTGACATCTCTGCCAAGCCAAGTTCTTCAACATCTCACCAATCATTGTCTATAATGAACCAGGCAACAGCCGCGATAAAGAAATAGATGTTGCCGCCGGAAAGCAACGCAGCTGGCAGCCAATTACAGGCGTACCCAAAAAACATAGCCTTCGAAAAATGCGAGCCACCTTTAAGACCAGCTAAAAAGAACCGGCAAGCCATAGCATTTTTCTCGTTTCGACAGACTCATCAATACAAAGAGTCCATTGACGGAAAAAATATTTCAATTATTGTAACGGGAAAGCTTTTTGCTGCATCTATACTATAAAATCAACCGTTATGGATATAGCAGCTAATTATTCAAAAAGTCACGGCCATTCAAGTGTAGTGACCCGCACGGAAAGGGTTATTTCTCTTTTGCGATGGACCTATGGTTTAGTTCCCATCATTGCAGGTGCAGATAAATTTATGCACATCCTTGCGGATTGGGACAAGTATTTGGCCCCTGCTATTGCGAACATATTGCCAATATCGCCCCATAGTTTTATGAACATAGTCGGGATTATCGAAATTATTGCCGGAGTATTGGTTCTAATCAAACCAAAGATCGGAAGCCTCATTGTAGGGATTTGGCTGGTCGGCATTGCACTCAATCTTTTGCTTTCCGGACAGTATTTTGATATAGCTGTTAGAGATTGTGTAATGTCAATTGGAGCATTTTCTCTCTTTATGTTAGTCACTGATACGGGAGAAGGTAAACGATAAAAACAGGTAAGACACGTTGAAAGGATATTTCGGAAAGAATATAGTATGCTCAGCTCAGTAAAGTTGGTGGATTACGCCTTGATTGGCAATTGCCGTACAGCAGCGCTTGTGAGTAAAAGGGGATCTATCGACTGGTGCTGTTTTCCTGAATTTCATTCGCCAGCCATTTTTTCTGCATTGCTCGACACACAAAAAGGCGGGTTCTTTTCAATTGCACCAATACAAGCATTTCAATCAGTCCAGAAATATATTGACAATACTGCTGTAGTTGAAACAATGCTAACAACCAAGGAGGGAGAAGCAACGCTAACCGATGCTTTTGTAGTAATGACAGAAGACCAAAAAAAAGGTCACTTTTCCCCGACCATGAAATCCTTCGGACTATTCAATGCACTTCCGGAAGAGTCCAACTGAAGATGGAATTTGAACCAACCGTCTTTTACGGAAGAAGCCCAGCCAAACTTTTAGACAACAAAAAGCTTGGCCTGAAATTCACTTATAAAGAGAATACATTCATTTTGCAAACTACTTTAGATCCAAAAGACATAACGGTTCATCCCAACAAGGTTACTGCCTGTTTTACTTTAGAAGAAGGCGAAAATGTAATTTTCTCATTGAGTTGTTCCAGCCAAAGTCCTGCGGTTGTTCCTGAATTAAAAATAACGGCTGCCAACAGATTTTTACAAACGGTTGATTACTGGAAGGATTGGATCAGTCGTTGCACATATGAAGGAATTTACAAAGAGCAGGTTCGCAGGAGTGTATTCACCTTAAAGCTTTTAGCACATGCACCGTCGGGCGCCATCATTGCAGCACCTACAACGTCAATTCCCGAAAGCCCGGGAGGAGAAAGAAACTGGGACTATCGCTATTGCTGGTTGCGCGACGCCTCCTTTACAGTAAGGGCTCTGATAAAATTAGGCTTTGAAGAAGAAGCTCACGCTTATATGAACTGGATACTTCATGCTACCCGGCTTACACAACCCGAACTTCGGGTTTTATATTCTGTCTACGGAGCGGCAAAGTCGAGGGAGAAAAAAATAGACTGGCTCGAGGGGTTTCAAAATTCAAGACCGGTGCGTATTGGCAATGGTGCCCACAATCAATTTCAGTTGGATGTATATGGTGAAGTGCTCGATGCATTTTATTCCTATTCGGAGGTCGTTAGCACCTTCGATAATAGAACCCGCCAGTTTGTCTTGGCCCTTGGAGAGATCATTTGCAAAAAATGGAATCAGCCCGACAACGGCATTTGGGAGGTTCGGTCCGCGCCTGCCCATCATACACATTCAAAGGTTATGGCCTGGGTGGGTTTGGACAGGCTGATTAAGCTTTGCCGAAAATATAATTGGAAGCAAGAGGCAATAGAAAAATTTGAACAGGTAAAACACGTGATCCAAGATCAGGTTGAAAAATTTGGTTTTAGTTCAGCGATCAATTCCTACACCCGCGTGTTTAATGAAAAATCACTGGATGCAAGTGCTTTGGTTTTTTCACTTGTGGGTTATTGCCCGGCTAACTCTGCCAACATGGTTGCAACGGTCGAATGCATATCCAGCAGGCTTTCCAAAAATGGTTTCATTTACCGTTACCTGGATGAAGATGATGGTCTTTCCGGTACAGAAGGTGCTTTTGGCATTTGCAATTTCTGGATGATTGAGAACCTGGCAAAACAAGGAAAAACAATGGAGGCAATAATTATATTTGATAAAATGCTGGAATGTGCAGGCGATAAGGGGTTATTTTCCGAAGAACTCGATCCAAATTCTTACGAATTGCTTGGAAACTATCCACAAGCTTTTACGCACATAGGTCTTATTAATGCAGCTTTGTCTATCAGCGAATCTTTAAAGGCAAACAATCTATTATGACCATTGGCCAAGTATTTCTGTGGGGATTTGCGGCTACCCTTATTTTAACTACCATTATGGCCAGTTCGAGACCACTCGGTATAACGCGGATGGATTTGCCATTTGTATTAGGAACCATTTTTACGCCCAATCGCAACAGAGCGCCACTGTACGGCTTTGTTACTCACCTGGTCATGGGCTGGCTGTTTGCTCTTATGTATGCGGCTGCATTCAAAAGTGCGGGCATTCATACGTGGTGGTTCGGCCTTTGTATCGGTTTTGTACATGCAGCATTTGTCTTATCTGTTGGACTACAAACCGTTGGTGCCTTTCATCCACGAATGGCTCGTGTTGACCAGGGGCCTACACCGACCAGGCAATTAGAACCGCCTGGCGCTTTTGCACTCAATTATGGCAGCGGTACGCCGCTTGTAACAATGCTTGCGCATTTAGTATATGGAGGCGTTCTGGGTATGTTTTTTCATTAAAACAGCATGCGCATAAGCTTCGCACATACTAAATATCAACCAAAAGGATTTTTATTGAAATAGCAGGCAATGTAACGTGAAAGCATATACGTATCAAAATTACTTGATAGCCAGCATCGTTGTATAAGTCGGACGCCCTGCAATTGCATTTGACTAATCGTGCAGGTTTTGAGAGAAGAACATCAAAGCTGCCCATAAGCAGGCTTTGAACGCATTGTGGCATTGAAACCTAGTTGAGCGGTACCAGGTGTATTACTTAGCTGTACTTTCTTTAAAACTGCCTTCTCTTCCTTCTATCATCTGCTGTTGCTGCGGACCAATTCTGATATTTTGTAAAATCATCAGTATACAATGAAAGTTGAGCAAAATCCTTCCTTCGCTTGGATCATATAATCTTGTCAATACCTTTAAAAAATTACAAACCTTGAATCCCAAGCCTCATACGCTGATCTGCATAGGTTTCAAGGAGTAGGCTGAAAACCCAAACTACCAACTTAGCTATAGTTGGCAGCGCTACTTTTCGATAAAAACCTTTTTGACTTTTTTGCTTTCTGTTTCTTTCCCCACCAAAAGTAAAAGCCAGTTATGGGCAGGCTGGCGGCAATTAGTGCGGCAAAGAACAAAGCAATCCTACCGGGTAGGCCGAGGATAGCGCCGGTATGAATATCGTAGTTCATACGCTTGATATTATCCGCTATGGTGTGTGCAGCTTTGTACTGCCCCCATACGTAAGCGCCTGGTATCTCCCTGCCAGTGTATTGATCAAAATAACGAAAGTCCGTCTTGAAGAGTGTTTCTACTTCCGGGTTTGCCCTTACAAGTAGCGGCGCATTTTTACTGGCTGGTAAAACAAATAAAGCCGAAGTGTATTTCTTATCTAAGTCGGGCTCGATTAGTTTCCAAACCAGATCAATGGGTGCAGTTTCATTTTGTTTTTGTACAGTGGTATCGGAAAGAGGAGGCTTTTTCTGGACAATGGAATGGTTAGACCCAGCAAGCCTGTAGGTAAAATCAGCGAAGCCCTCAAATGCAAATATCAACCCGGTGATTACCGTAAAGATGACAATCCAGGCAGCATAAAATCCCAACACTTTGTGCAGGTCATAATTCAACCGCTTGGGATGCGCCCTCCACATAATGGCAAATCCATGTTTTGCGGCTCGCCTGTTTTTAGGCCACCATAAAACGATACCAGTGATTATCATGAGCAAAAAGATT
>JBQCHB010000409.1:0-4775 GCA_051955075.1 Flavisolibacter sp. | reverse complement strand
AACATCTGTTTGCCGGTGGCCTGTATAATAAAAGAGGGAAGACGCTTCGTCGGAAAAGTTGTGTATCACCCATTCTGTCAGTTCTCTGGCCCTGTCAAGGAAGGTAAAATTGGAGGTTACCTGCGCCAATTCGATAAGTGCGGCAATAAGATTGGCGTAATCATCTACAAAAGCCGGGTGCTTTGCCCTGCCATTCTTCCAGGTGTGGTAATAGCTGCCATCTATATTCTTAAATGATTGCAGCAAAAAATTCATATTCTTTTCAGCCACCATTTTATAATGTTGGTTCCCTGTGGCTGCAAAGGCTTTGGTATAAGCCATATTCATCAGGGCATTCCAGCCCAGTAAAACTTTATCATCTAAAAGAGGCCTTACTCTTTTCTCTCTTTCGTAAAGAAGTTTTTCGCGGCCGGTTTGTATGATCCTTTTTAATTCTTCAGCCTCTATATGCTTTTGGGCGGCAAACTCATTTAACGGGGCCTGCACCCAGGGAATATTTTTTTCTTCCCAGTTTCCGGTTGGTGTGATGTCAAAGTAACTGCAAAAAATTCCGGCATCATCATTCAATAATTCCGTTACTTCTTCATGGCTCCATACGTAATACTTGCCTTCCTCGCCTTCGCTATCGGCATCCAAAGCACTATAAAAGCCCCCTTCTTTATCCGTTAACTCCCTTTCAATAAAACTTAGCGTTTGTTCGATAACTTGTTTGTAGAACGGATTCCCGGTTAATTGATATGCCTCCGCAAATGAAACAACAAGCAACGCATTATCATAAAGCATTTTTTCAAAATGGGGCACCAGCCATTCGGTATCCGTGGAATAACGGGCAAAGCCGCCTCCAATATGATCGTAAAGTCCACCCTGTGCCATTTTATCAAGACTCAATAAAGCCTGCTGCAGCGCCTCTTCGTTTTTGTAGACATGAGAAAAGGCCAATAGAAAATTAATCGTGAAGGTTTGAGGGAATTTTGGTGCTTTGCCAAAACCACCCCACTCCCGGTCAGCCAATTTCATTATATTTTGAAAACTTTCTGCCATCTTCTTTTCATCAAAGACCGATTGGCTTTGCAAAGATGCCTTGACACCGAAGGCATTGGAAACCTTAAGATGTTCTGTAAGATTATGGGCCTGCTGTTCTATTTCTTCTTTTTTCTCTTTGTATACCTGCGAAACGGAAAGTAAAACTTCTGTCCAGGAGGCCCGGTTAAAAGCTCTTTGTGGGGGAAAATAAGTTCCTCCATAAAAAGGCTTTCGATCAGGCGTTAAAAAAACATTCAACGGCCAGCCACCGCTACCACTAATAGCCTGCACGGCATCCATATAAATATGATCTACATCCGGCCGCTCTTCCCTATCTACTTTTATATTAACGAAATGCTCATTCATGATCGCCGCCACCTGCTCGTCTTCAAAACTTTCTTTTTCCATAACATGGCACCAATGACAGGCCGCATAGCCAATACTTACCAGCACCGGTTTGTTTTCCTGCTTTGCTTTTTCAAAAGCTTCTTCACCGTAAGGAAACCAGTCCACGGGATTGTGTGCATGCTGCAATAAATAAGGACTTGATTCCTGCGCAAGCCGGTTGGTATAGAGATGCATGGCGCAAAGATAGCACCTTCACCCCCGGCCCTTTCCAACAAAGTTGTAGAGGGAAGCCTTCCAAGCCCTCAGCGGAAGGTTAGCCAGGCTCAGCCTTTACTTAAATCGTTTTTATCGAAAACGGGAACCCTTAGGTTGTTTTTGAACGTCAATTATTTAGGATGTTTTTATATTACCAGCCTATTTGTATGGCGCAGAAAATTTTTGTATGTTGTGGCCTTCCGGTATTTACTTAGCCGGTTCTGCTTTTCAGGTGCTTCTTTTGCTTCCTTTCTTTTCTTTATCCATTACAACAGTATTAAATATGGCTGGAAGTAGTCGAAAGATAGTCGAAGGATGATCGAAAGATGGCCGAAGGATCATAGCCTTTACCATGGAGACTCCGTGTATCATTCGGCAAGGAATGGGGTGTGGGTATTGAGTATGCCTAAAGCGGCATTGGCCTTTCTCTTTACAGGCTGATTCCAAAGTAGCCTGGTGTTTCCAAATAATGTGGTGAAAGGTTGACTAGCCGAGCCCAAATCAATTTATTTCTTCTTTGCCTCGGCCGAAAGAAACTTTTCCAAAGCTGCCACCATAGAAGGCGCCTGGGGTTCCGGAGCTTTAATGCCGAGTTTTAAACCCGCTTCTTCAATGGCTTTGGAGGTATTGTTACCAAAAGCGCCGATAACCGTTCCGTTTTGCTTGAATTTAGGGACATTATCAAAAAGGCTTTTCACGCCGCTTGGCGTAAAAAAGCAGATAACATCATATTCTATTTTAGATAATATTTCTTTTACATCGCAACTGGCTGTGCGGTACATAAATGCCAGTGAAAAATCGCAATTATTGGTTTTCAGCCAACCTGTAATTTCACTATCCTGCTGATTTTCGGAACAAACATATAAGAACTTCTCGTTGTTCTTATGTTTATTAATCACATCGAAAAGGCTTTTATTAGTACCGTCTGCACCATAAAAAACCTTGCGCTTGCGATACAGAATAAATTTTTGAAGGTAAAGGGCCACAGCTTCCGTTATACAGAAATACTTGGTGTCCTGAGAAACGCTGACCTTCATTTCCTCGCATACCCTGAAAAAATGGTCGATAGCATTGCGGCTGGTAAAAATAACAGCTGTATACGTTTGGATATCAATCTTTTGCTTACGGAAATCTTTGGCAGGAATAGCCTCCAGCTTGATAAAGGGATAAAAATCCAACTCTACATCGTACTTCCTGCCCAATTCGAAATAAGGCGATTTTTCGCTTTCGGGCCTCGGCTGGGTGATGAGTACTTTTTTCTTTTGCTTGGTCAATATATTGTTTTTAACCCCTTGTTTTAGCATATTACGGTTCGGCTATCGTTGCGCAAAATTAAGATTTTTACCTTAAAAACGTAAACAACAGTTTGTTAATCAGCAAAAGAGGTATTATTTCGAAGGCACAGAGGTAAAGCAGAAAATGAAACAAGCTAATTTTTACCTGCCGGTGAACGGATATATAAGAAAGAAAAAAGCGATAGGCAAATAAGCCTATAACCATACTGACACCCAAGGTTATAGCTACCTGGCTGATCATTCCATTGCTAAAGGCCAACACAATCAAAAAAGGCAACAAAGCAATGCTTATTATTTTATTGGTAGTAAATACAATAAATATATAAGCATTGGTAGCTTCGGCTACCTGCAAAGCCCATCCCAAAAACTTCAGTACCAGAAACTTAATTCCGTAAACAATTACCAGCCCAATAACGGCATACAGGAAAAGCATCCAAAAATGGAACTGCCTGCCCCACCCGGAATATTGAACTAATAAGGCCAGGAACATTCCCGTGCTCAAAAGGAAAAAAATATTCAATAGTAAAGATGGAAGCGGCGTTTGCAGCAATTGATCCCGCAGTTGGCGTTGTCTCAGTGTAGTCCGGAAAAATATTTTTGTAAGGTCCTGGATATACCGATAAAAACCATTTTTTATCAATGCAAAAAAGATCAGTAAGCCGATCAGCGAATAAAAAATCGCCTCTTTTCCCTGCCACTGCCTGATGCTGGTTGTATGACGGGTAGGATTTTCGAATTTAAAGTAAGGGTGGTTTGTATATAAAAATGAATGGGCGCTCCAGAAATTATTTGCTGCAACAAAAATTGTGTCTCTTCTTGTATTTGACAGTGTTGAATCTACAAGGGAAAGCGTATCGGCTTTATTGGCAGGTGTTTGATAAGTTCCTGTTTTCTTAGTCGGCAATTTTTGCACTGTATCTGCAAAAACTTCTGCTGCTGGTTTCACAGAATCCAGCGCTGCAGCCTGGGCCAACGCCTGATGCGCAACGGGCAACATTACAATCAAAACCAAATACTTCACCATTGTTTACAAAAATATTCTCCAAAGCTTTAGTAATCAGAAAAAACTGGCAAAACCCAAATGCACTTTCGATTGCCTCAGGTTAAAAGGTACATCATCCCGCCTGCCCACCGCCCAGGCCAGGTTTATGATACCGGCTTTGGTTTCAAAAGAAAGGCCCAGCCCCGTACCCAAATAGGTATGGAACGGACTGACCTCCTGCAAATGCCTGCCATATCCTCCGTCGGCAAACGCAAAAAAAGCCGAATTTAACCCGATGAGATAGCGGTATTCGAGGGTGCCAATAGCATATTGCGATACAAACTGGCTTTCTTCGTCGAAGCCACGCAGTAACCTATAGCCACCGATGCGAAACAATTCGTTTCGAAAATAACTGGCACTTTGATAAATGCCTGCATTAATGCCCAGTTTTATTGTGCTTTGTTTGCCAACAGGCACATAATGCGCCGCAGCAGCCGTCACCCTGAACTGGTATACCTTCGGTTTTATAGTATCGTATAGTTTAGCAAAATCGAAGGATGGGTCGGAAGGATCTTTAAGTTCCAGGACCTGCGTATTTCTTTTAATACTTTTTGTACCCGCAGCGGAAGTTATTGTTAATTCATTGCCCTTTTTTGGATTGAAGCGGTAATCGGTGCTATTAAAATTATAGGAAAGGCCAAGGTTCAGTGAACTTACATCCGCTTCATTTGGCAGTTGCCTTGTTTGCAAGATCAATGCGGTATTTACACCGTTAACAATGGTTTGCTGGCGTTGTAAAAAGAGCGAGCCGGTTTGCCTGTCGCTGATGCGGTAGGAAGTTCCAAGATTCATATTCAAATTCAAAAAAGTGC
>JBQCHB010000408.1:0-10085 GCA_051955075.1 Flavisolibacter sp. | reverse complement strand
TTTAAACGATAATGCGTTACTACGGCACATTCTTTAGCAAAGCCTTCTACGTGTGCCGCTTCTTTGCTTAAAAAACTTTTGGGAATAAAAAGAGGGAAGTAAGCATTAACGTGGCCGGTGTCTTTGAACATTTTATCCAGTGCATCACGCATATTTTCCCACAGGGCAAAACCATAAGGCTTGATGACCATGCAGCCACGAACGGCCGAGTAATCAGCCAGCGAACCTTTGATCACTAAATCGTTATACCATTGTGAATAATCCTGTTCTCTTGACGTAATCTCTTTACTCATTAATTAGTATTTATTGTAACTTTTAACTTGTTTAAACGTATTCAAATATTCAGGAACTTTGCACTAAACAATGAAGCCGGAATACAAAACACAATTATCTTTTGTTTAACAGCAAATTGCTGAAATTTACTGTGAGATGGCAAAAGTAATATTAACCTCTAAATCATCTGCCATGAAATCATATCTACTGTTTGTTTCTTTAGTAATAGCGTTCGCAAGTTGTACATCGGTGTATAAAACCGGGCAAACGCCGGACGATGTTTATTTTTCTCCTACCCGCCCGCAGGATGAATATGTGCAGGTGAATAAAAACGATGATCGCAAGTATTATAGCGATGATGAATATCGTGATGATCGCTACCTGCGCATGAAGATTGCAGACCGTCGCTGGACTTTGTTAGATGATCCTTATTATTCTTACAACTATTATCCTTCTTATGGCAATTACTACCCGGTAGTTTCTTATGGATACAGCAGCCCATGGAATGCAGCTGCTTTGTGGAACTATTATTATAATCCTTATTGCTATTATGGCGGTGTGGTAGTTAGTAATCCTAAGTCGAGTGTTTATAACAAGCCACGTACTTTTAACCTGCGTGTATTTGATAACACACCGGTTACAACCAATCCGAAGGGATATAAAACAAGTGCAAAAACTTATACAACTCCTTCGAACAACGGCAATTACCGCAACAGCGGCAGCAACGCCGGTAACTTTTTAAGAAATGTGTTTAGTGGGTCAGGAAGCAGTTCAAGTTCTAACTCCAGCAATACAAAAACTTATAGCAACAGTTCCTCGTCGAACAATTCTTCTTCAAGCAGCTCATCAAGTTCGGGAAGTAGCAGTGGCGGCAGCAGCAGAGGACATGCTACAAGAGGGGGAAATTAATCATGAAAAATATAAACGATAGTGCAGATGTTTCTCACAAAGCATCTACTGATACTATTTTGCCTTAACCATTAAATAATACGAATTGAATTACACGGGTTTTTAGCAGGAGTTAAATACTAATTCGTGGCTCAATTTGAATGCGCCAACTACATTAATTAAAACGCATTTTTTATGAAGAAAGCTTTACTTGCTATATCAGGTTTTATTATTTATGCGTCTTCTTTTGCACAGGAGCCGGCCGATGCTTTGCGCTATTCATGGTACGTTCCCGGTGGTAGTGCCCGCACACAGGCAGTTGGCGGTGCCATGGGTTCTTTGGGTGGCGATATCACGGCCAGCTTTGTAAATCCTGCAGGCCTGGCTTTTTATAAAACCGGAGATTTCATTTTTACACCCCTGTACCAGTTTCAAAAAACAAAGGCCACTTATTTAACCAGGCAGGAACAGGACAAAACCAATCGCTTTACCTGGGGAACTACCGGTTTTGTTATTGGAAGCGGTGAAAACAATAAAAACGTCAGGAACATTGCCTTCAGCATAGCCGCAAACCGTACGGCCGATTTTAACAGCGATGTTTTGTACCGTGGGCAAAACAATCAAAGCTCTTTCTCTCAAAAATTTGTAGAAGAGTTGAACAACAGCGGAATAAGGAATGGCGCACAAGCAGAGGAAGCTTTTCCGCTTGGATCCAGCCTTGCTTATAATACACATTGGATTGATGCCTCCACAAACAGTTCAGGCACCATAGATAATTTTTACACTAATGCGCCAGTTGCGTCAGGATTAAATCAACAGCAAACCATTAAAAGCCGTGGCGGCATTACAGAATTTGCACTGGGCATGGCTGTTAACTTAAAAGATAAACTGATGATCGGCGGATCGCTTGGGGTGCCAATTTTAAATTATAACCGCGAAACAGAATTTGTAGAAGCCGATGCTACTGACAACCCTAACAACTATTTTAACTACGGTATTTTAAACGACAAACTGCATACCCGTGGTGTAGGTTTTAATTTGAAAGCGGGTGTCATTTACAAGCCTGCAGAATTTTGGCGTGTGGGCCTTTCGGTGCATTCACCAACATTTTATACCCTTACCGATAAATACCAGGCAGCTATAATTTTAAATGACGATGTGCCCGATGGACAAGAGTGGCACGACAATTCTTTAAGCTATACCGGCGACCAACCTTCAGAATTTAAATATGCTTTGGTAACGCCTTACAGAGTGATAGGAAGCGTTTCTTATGTACTTCGTGAAATTGAGGATGTAACAAAACAAAGAGGCTTTTTAACCGCCGATATAGAATACGTAAATTATAAAGCATCTTCATTTCAACCCGATGAAGATAATGGGAACGACGAGAGTACTAAAAGCTATTTAAAATCATTGAATAGTGCGATTGACAAGGCTTACAAAAGTGCACTTAATTTCAGAGCCGGTGGCGAATTGAAGTTTACAACTATTATGGTAAGGTTAGGCGCCGCTTATTACGGCAATCCTTACAAAGACATTCATGGTGAAAAAGGCAGCAAACTAAATTTAAGCGGCGGCCTTGGTTACAGGAACAAAGGTTTTTTTATAGATCTTACTTATGTACACGCCATGAACAAAGATGTAAACTTTGCCTACCGCCTCGAAAGTGAACCTTATTATGCCGCCAATATTAAAAACACAACGGGCAATGTGATCGCCACTGTCGGGCTTAAATTTTAGTACGAAGATTTTAATTAAAAACGGAAAAGGGCACTACTGGTGTCCTTTTTGCATTGTACAAAATAATCTGGATAACGCATAGCTGCATTTTCAATTAATGAATAGAAGAACACTTTATGCATTTATCATTTCTTTCGTTTTGCTGATACTGGTTATCATTTTAAACCGGGTAACGTTCAACAGGATGAAAGAATACACAAGCGGTGTAGAGCATACCCGTGATGTGATCACTACTTTTGAAAGACTGGCTAATCATTTTAAAAGTGCACAGATTTACACACCTACTTACAAAAACATTCCCCAAAAGGAATTTTTCCTTTTATATAAGAAAGAGGCGCTTTCCATTGGCGATGAAATAAAACATTTAAGAAATTTGGTGAGGGACAATCCACCGCAAATGAAGCTGGTAGATTCTGTAGCGTCTATGATCAGTGCACAATTGTACACTTTACTGCAAAAAAACATTGCAGAAATGATTCAGTCGGGTGAAGCATGGCGGCTGAATTATTTATTTGACATTGATGCCATCATTCAAAGAGGCGTTGCATACGAAAGAAATTTATTGGCCTTCCGCAATCAAAAGCTACAAGAATCTACAAGCCTCAACAACCTGCTGACATTGATCTTCGCCTTCGTGGCCATTGGTATTATTGCTTCAACATTTCTTTCAGCAGTTTTTCTTTCTCGAAAGCGGATCTGGCTCGAAGGTTTTCTTGAATCAATTTTAAATACTTCGCAAAACGGCATCATGTATTTTAAAGCTGTCAGGAAACAGGGCGAAATTATTGACTTCAAATTAGAATATGCAAACAAAGCCATTGAAGGTTTGTTAGGAACTACTTTAAAAAGTGCCATTGGAACGCATGTAAACAGTTATCCTTCCGAGGTTCTGGATTTTGACCTCTTTAAAAAATACATTGAAACCATACAATCCGGCCAGCCTGCTATTTTCGAAAACTCGTATAAGCGGCAGGACGTTGAAAAATGGTTCATCATGTCTTTAACAAAACTAGAGGACGGCATTACCGCATCGTTCCAGGATATTACCCAATTAAAAAAATACGAGGAAGAACTAAAAAATAATATCACACAGCTGGAACGCTCCAATAATGAATTGGAACAATACGCTTACATAGCAAGTCATGATCTCCAGGAGCCTTTGCGCAAAATAAGGTCGTTTGGAAGTTATTTGATGGAAACACAGGCAGACCGCCTGGATGAAAAAGGCAGGCAACATTTAGACAGGATCATGAATTCGGCAGAGCGGATGTCAGTATTGATAAAAGATGTGTTGAGTTTTTCAAGCATGAGAAAAGAAGGCGTTTTTGTAGAAACTGATCTCAACAAAATATTACAGAACGTTTTATCAGATTTTGATCTTTCCATCTCACAAAAAAAAGCTGTGGTTCAACACCACAAGCTGCCTAGCATTGAAGCCATACCACTTCAAATGAACCAGTTGTTTTACAACCTTATCAGCAACTCGCTAAAATTTGCAAAAAAAGATAAAGGCTTAGTGATCAACATCTCCGCTTCGCAAGTTTCTGAAAACAAAAAACCTGAACTTGGATTGGCCGAAGACGAAATATATTACGAGATTATTTTCCAGGACAATGGCATTGGATTTAGCCCCGAATACGCAGAACAAATCTTTGGTTTATTTAAACGTTTAAATGATAAGCAACATTACCCCGGTTCGGGAATTGGCCTGGCGCTTTGCAAAAAGGTTGTAGAAAACCACAATGGAAAAATATATGCAGAGGGAAACGAAAACACAGGCGCCAGTTTTTACATTTATCTCCCGGCGAAGCAAAAATAAGTTGACATGCTGATGAGTTGAAAGGTTAACAATTCATCTTATCCGGTTTTGCTCTTTTTAACTCAGTCAACCTAACCAATCAACTTTATTACATCTCTACCATCAGGTTTGCTCCATGCAAATTCCCTGTCTTTTTTAAACCATGTCATTTGCCGCTTGGCATATTGCCTTGTATTTGTTTTAATTTCTTCTATGACCTGTTGTAATGTGCTTTCGCCATTGAAATGGCTGAACAACTCTTTATATCCCACGGTTTGCAAAGCATTCAATTGCTGGTAGGGAATTAAAGAACGAACTTCTTCTTCCAGTCCATGCTCCATCATTTGATCGACACGGTTATTGATGTTATGGTGTAGTTCTTCTTTAGGCAACTCCAAAGCAATTTTTATAACATTAAAGTTGCGTTTAACCCTCTCTCCTTTACGAAAACTTAACATTGATCTTCCGGTAGCCTTATTCACTTCTAAAGCCCGCATCAACCGTTGCGGATTTTGTATTTCGGCAACCTTGTAAAATTCCGGATCGTTTTTTTCTACCTGCTGCTGCAACCACTCCAAACCATTGCTTTTGTAATCCAGTATAATTTGATTGTGCAGGTTCTCCGGCACTTCCGGAATTTCATCCATGCCTTCAGTAAATGCTTTTATATACAAACCCGTTCCACCCACCATTACCGCTGTGTTATTCTTCTGAAAGATCTCTTCTGCTTTTTGCAAAGCATAGTTTTCAAACGCAGCAGCATTTATTTTTTCGTGAATAGAATGTGACGCGATAAAATAATGCTTTACTGCGGCTAGCTCTTTCGCCGAAGGTCTTGCCACACCAACGTTTAATTCTTTGTAACACTGGCGGCTGTCTGCTGAAATAATTTCTGTATTGAAATGTTTAGCCAGTTCTATAGCAACAGAGGTCTTTCCAACAGCCGTTGGCCCTGCTATTATGATTATTGTTTTAGGAAGCGTTTTCAAGAAATGTGCAATGTTCAATATTCAAGGTTCAATACTCATTTATGCGAGACTTCAATTGATAATTGCCCGTTGAATATTGAATATTAAAATAGATTTATTCTTCGCCTTCATCGCTGGCTTCTTCATTACCAAAGCTGTTGTCATCATCCCCTTCCTCTCCTTCTTCACCATAGCCTTCGGCGCCTTTTGTTAGATCATATTTTTCCTCTACATCGGCAAAACGTTCGCCCAATAAGCTTTTAGTACCGTACTGGCTTGGCGCTATTCCTTCTTTGCGCACCATTGCCGGATAGGTAAGTTTGGGATTTTCTTCTTTTGAAACGTTGATCAATTCAATTAAGAATGTCCAGCCTTTTGCAAAATCGTAAGTATATACAAAGCGTTGATTGGTATCTTTTATTTCAGAACCAATTGTTGTTTCCTTCATCAATAATGGAGCAGCCCTGTACTGTTTGTCGTATTGTTCTAAAGTAATTTCTCTTCCCCGTTGCCAGTTATCGTTGCTCCTGTAGAAGGTAGCCTGGTGCTTTGAATCAAATTCATAAGCCTTTAAAATAGCCTCGTGCAGGTCAAAAAAACTTTGCTTATGCCTTATGACAACGTCGCGGTAAACACTGTCGTCTTCCTCAAAATAAACCCTGAATTTCAGTATAGCCATAATAAATTAATCGAACGTAAACATCAAATATAATGAGTAATCAATAATGAGTGGCCTATCCACGGCCATCACTGATTACTTGTCTGCACCAGCCCACACTCCTTCCCTTTTTGTAACATAAATTGAAAAGCGGCCTCATAATCATTTGGAATTTCCCCATCCAATATCGCATCCTTAATAGCATCTTTAATAACACCTACAGGTTTTGAAGGTGGAATGCCAAATGTTTCCATAATAATTTCGCCGGTGATGGGCGGCTGCCAGTTGCGAATGTGGTCTTTTTCTTCTACTTCCTTACAACGCTGCCGCACCAGCTCAAAATTTTCTAAATAGCGCTTTACCTTGAGTTTATTTTTTGAAGTAATGTCGCTGTTGCATAGTATCATCAGGTCTTCAATATCTTCCCCCGCATCGAATAACAATCGCCTGATGGCAGAATCCGTAATGTTTTCTTTGGTCAACGAAATAGGGCGCAAATGCAGTTCTACCAATTTTCTTACATACTTCATCTGATCACCCAACGGAAGTTTTAACTGGTTAAAAATTTTGAGAACCATTCTTCCGCCTACCACTTCATGGCCGTGAAATGTCCATCCATGACCTTCTTCAAAACGTTTTGTTGCAGGCTTGGCTATATCGTGCAAAATAGCAGCCCACCGCAGCCATAAATTATCTGTTTTCTCCGCTACGTTATCAAGCACCTGTAAAGTATGATAAAAGTTATCCTTATGTCCTTTCCCATCAACAATTTCGGCGCCGGCCAATTCTACCATTTGCGGAAAGATGATGTGAAGCAACCCGCTATCCATTAAAAGCTTAAATCCAATAGAAGGCTTTCTTGAAAGAATGATCTTATTCAGTTCATCGGTAATTCTTTCCTGCGAAACAATCTTTATTCGCTCCGCGTTTTGCTGAATAGCATGAAAGGTTTCCGGATAAATTCTAAAATGTAATTGCGCTGCAAAACGAATGGCCCGCATCATGCGCAGCGGATCGTCGCTAAAAGTTTGCGAAGGTTCTAATGGCGTCCTGATCAGTTGCTGTTTCAGATCATTTATGCCGTTGAAAGGATCAATTAATTTCCCAAAATCTTTTTTATTCAGGCTAATAGCCAGGGCATTGATCGTAAAATCCCGTCGGTTCTGATCATCTTCCAATGTTCCAGTTTCCACTTCGGGCTTGCGGGAATGCGAACGATAGCTTTCTTTGCGGGCTCCCACAAATTCAAGGTCAAAGCCATCAGGCATTCTGAACTGTGCCGTACCAAAATTTTTATAATAGGCTACTTTGGGATGTGGCTTAAATAAAGCCGCCGCCTCTTTTGCCAATTGCAATCCATTGCCTTCGCAAACAAAATCGGCGTCCTTCGTTCTTCGTCCCAAAATCTTGTCACGCACAAAACCACCGATTAAATAACAGGGAAAACCCAGCCCTTCTGCTGCCTTTCCAATCTTTTGAAATATTTCCACTTCTTTATCGCTGCAATTGATATCCATAACCGCCGCTGTTGCTTAACTTTTTAATGGTTTCAAACCGGCAAAGATAAATCTGAAATGTTTTAAAAATTTTTATATATCCGGCTGCATTGGTGCTATCATCATCTATTATGTATTCTAAGATTGCAGCAAATAAATTGTCAACCTGCCAACATAATTTCTCCACAGTTGCTAAAAGTTTTAGGAACAAATCTTTAATTTGTAAAAAAATAGAGGATGTCTACGAATATTAAGTGCCCGAACTGTGCTACTGTTTTTGATGTGGAAAATGTGTTGTCTGCCGATGTAGAGCAAAAGTTCAAACAACAATATGAAAAACAACTTCAGCAATCGCTTTCGCAAATAAATGCCGAAAAAAAGAAGTTGGAGGATGATCAAAAATTATTTGAAGAAAAACGCAAAAAAGAAAACGAACTCTTTCAGCAAAAACTTCAACAGGAAAAACAAAAACTCGAGACAGAACTGCAGCAGCAACTTCGCAAATCCATAGCATCGGATTTTGAAAATCAATTGCGCCTGCTGCAACAAAATGCAAAGGACAATGAGGAAAAGCTAAAAACAGCCCGTCAAAAAGAGTTGGAATACCTGCAAAAAGAAGAAGCGCTGAAAAACAAAGAGCAGGAAATTGAACTGCAGGCCAAACGTGCCATGCAAAAAGAAAGAGAACGGCTGGCAGAAGAAATCCGGAAATTGGAAGCACAAAAAAATGAAGCAAGAGAACTTGATTATCAACTAAAATTAAAAGAGCTTGAAAAGCAACTGGAAGACCAGCGCAAACTGGCCGAAGAAATGCGACGTAGAGCCGAACAGGGTTCTATGCAATTGCAGGGCGAAGTACAGGAGCTTTTACTGGAAGAATTATTAAAAGATCATTTTCCTTACGACACTGTTGGAGAAGTAGGCAAAGGCGTAGAAGGCGCCGATTGTATTCAAACCGTGCGCAACCACATTGGCACCGACTGCGGCAAAATTATTTTTGAAAGCAAACGCACCAAAACTTTTAACAACGGGTGGATTGAAAAACTAAAGGCCGACATGCGCAACAAGCAGGCAGACGTTGCTATTTTGGTAACACAGGCTTATCCAAAAGACATGAGTTGCTTCGGAGAAAAAGACGGCGTATGGATTTGCTCGTTCAGCGAAGTAGTTGCTTTAACCACAGCTTTACGCCACACCATTATCCGTATTGCAGAAACAAAAAAAGCCGAGGAAAATAAAGGTGAAAAAATGCAAATGCTGTATGGCTATCTGACAGGTATTGAATTTCGCCAGCAAATTGAAACTATAGTAGAAGGATTTCTTTCCATGAAAAATTCTATTACCAAAGAAAGGGTGCAGATGGAAAAAATGTGGAAGGAAAGGGAAAAGCAGTTGGAAAGAGTTTTATTAAGCACATCGGGCATGTATGGTTCCATTAAAGGCATTGCAGGTGCGTCCATTGGTGACATCCCTTTGCTCGAAGACGGACTGGAGGAAGAATCTGAACCAAAACTGCTGTTTAAATAATGGTCAGGATGTTTTTACCCAGGCCAGGCACAATGATTCAAACAGCTTGTAATGCAGCATTAGATTGAATTTTTCACCAGCAATAAATTGAGCATGTAAATATCCTGAAGATTGTAGTTCAAAAGACTGCAATTTTATTTGTTCACTAAAATCTACTTTACCATAACTCCACCATTTAAACACTGCTTCCTTGCACGACCATAGTAAAGTAAGGTGACGTATGATAGATGATAGTTGATAGTTGCGAGGCACATCCTTATTAACCATGGGCCATTCGCCATTCACTATTGACAACTCTTCTTCGTGTAAAAATTTATGCTTGATCTTTTCAACTTTGGCGGTTGGCATTTCAATATCCACTCCCACCCTTTCTGTTCTGCTTACAATCACGGCCGCATAATCACCACAATGCGAAATGGAAAAATGATAAATTTCATTCTCCAAGAAAGGCTTGCGTGTATCGGCGATGCGTATAAGTTCAACAGGGAAATCGGGGAACAAATATTTCAGCAAATACCTTCCGGCCAAATGCTGCAATCGCTTGTGTGGATGCGTAATTTCCCTTTGTAAAGGCACACTGTTAAGAAAAAAGTTCTCATCCTCCTCTATCTTCCAGATAGCCAGCTTTGTATTTTCGTCAATATCCTGTTGAAAAAAAATAGGCACAGAAACGATTTAAGATTTAAAATTGCAGATTTAATATTAAAAGCTAAAACTTTAATACCCTCCGCATGATC
>JBQCHB010000407.1:0-5669 GCA_051955075.1 Flavisolibacter sp. | reverse complement strand
GGCAAATAGATATATTGAATGAGGTGGCTTTTCTGTGCATGGACCTGGATGCTTTTGAGAGACATGACTTATCAGAACTTTTTTTTAATGAATACAACCGGTTATTTCCTATTGTAAATAATGAAGAAGAACAAGATTTGTTTATCTTTTATAAGGCCTATCGTGCCAACATCCGTGCGAAAGTTAACAGCCTTAGAGCCCAGGATGCGAACAATGAAAACGAAAAAAGAGAAGCGCTTGAAAATGCACACAAATATATTTTGCTAATGAACAATTACATTACAATGATTGCCCCACGAATTCTCTCTGAAATTTCACCGTAAACTCAGTTCCTTTGTTTATGGCACTCTTTACATATATCGTTCCCCCGAGTAACTCAACATACCTTTTCACTATGTGAAGGCCAAGGCCGGTTCCTTTAACATTTCCTGTATTTGATGCCCTGAAAAAGCGCTCAAACAGATGTTTCTGGTCTTCCGCAGAAATGCCGATTCCATCGTCTTTGACCTTTAAAGTGACGGTGGCATTATCCACGTTTGTAACAAATAAAATAGAGCTGTTTTCGGGTGAATATTTAATAGCGTTTGAAAGTAAGTTGTTAAGAATATGATTTAAAAATCCTTCATCAAGACAAATATTTTCGGTGCCGTAGTGATAGTATTCTATATTCTGGCTGGCTCCCAGCTCTACCTTAAATTTTGAACAGATGTTTTCCGCTAATTGCCGGATATTAAATATTTCATTCTTAACGCGGGCCTTCCCTTCTTCAATTTTTTCGAGCGAAAGAAATTCCTCAAGTGTGGCCACCATTTCATTTACCGCCCTTTTAATCCGGTAAATGTGTTTGTCCCTTTTGTCCTGCGTTTCTGTGGTTTTATAGAATTCCATTAAGGAAATGGAGGAAAGGATTGTACTTAGGGGCGTGCGAAATTCATGTGAAGCCATCGAAACAAAATTTGATTTTATTTCATTCAGTTCTTTTTCTTTTTGCAATGCGAGGGAGCTTTTTTCTTCGGCTCTTTTGTGCAATGTAAAATCACGCGTAACTTTTGTAAATCCTTTTACCTTTCCACTGTCATCGTAAATGGCAGTTATTAAAACATCAGCCCAAAACGGGCTTCCATCTTTGCGGACGCGCCAGCCCTGTGTTTCCAAACTGCCCTGCGCC
This sequence comes from Flavisolibacter sp., assembly GCA_051955075.1. Lineage (GTDB taxonomy): Bacteria > Bacteroidota > Bacteroidia > Chitinophagales > Chitinophagaceae > Flavisolibacter. The sequence goes on along the minus strand of JBQCHB010000407.1, from coordinate 4,501 downwards.
GCAGCAATCTGCAGGTTACGCTCCGGCTCTTTATGGGCAATCGCTTCAGGGGTATAAAACATTGAAATATTTTTTCCAACGACTTCCCCAGTTGAGTAACCTTTAATTTTATGGGCGCCTTCATACCAGTCCAGTATCGTTCCCTCCTTATCAATCGTAAAAATCGCAAGATCTTTTGTACCGTTAATTAATGTGCGAAACCTGTTTTCGCTCTCAAGCAGTTTTCTTTCTGTCTTTTGCCTTTTTCTAAAATGATACCATACGAGCATAAATGAACCTATCAGCAAAATCAATATTAAAATATTGGATAAGACAAAAATCCTTTTTATTAAATCCACAGTTTTAAGAAGTTCGGATCTCCTTTCCGCAAGCAGGCTATTAGCTTCTGCTTTTATTAACTGAAGTTGCTGCCTGATAGCGCTATCTGGTTTCGGCGCCTTTAAAACATCCGTTTGGCTCAAACTATTTCCTCGTGTTGCTTCCAGGTGAATCCGGTTGCCCGTTACGGCGATAAGCTGCGTTATCTGCTTTTGAAGTCTTTGGGCATTTTTATTTACAATGCTATCGCCCTCAATAATGCTCATCAATTGATTCGCCTTCGTTTGCAATGAGTGCCGGATTGCAACTCCTGCATAATAAGAATTCGAATCTGCTGTTAACGCAAAGCTCCGGCGTTCCCATTCCAGGTTTTGCGCCAGAAGCGACATGGTATCCGTATTCTCAATAATATTTCGCGTATGGGATACCATTGAAAAACTATTGTTGAACGCCTGGTTATAGTGATTAAATAAAACGCGAAGAGCTACAAGGCCGCCTATTAAAATGACATAAAATATTACGAGTGCTGTAAAGAAACCAGAATATTTATTAGTTGTTGAACGCTGCCTCATATCCGGAGATTAAGGGGGTAAAGGAGAACCTAAGCATTTTTAAACTATTCCTGAGTTCAATTCCCAAAAGCCGCTTTTGTGTTGTTCTCATTATAAAGTTATGGCATCTTATGAAATTACTGTAAAAATGGACTGCCATTTACAAGAAAGCAATATGAAGAAGAGAAGTATTGGTGTACGTAAGAAACAGGCGAATGTCGGGCAATAGTATTGCAGTAAACCCACAAATACCCTGATTCCTTTTTTTCAAAAAAAGGATAAAAGCGCACCGCTTTCAATCTCTAAGAATATTTGGCGGTTCCGTAAAGAAACGCATTGAAAATTATTTAAGCAATGAATGAAATCCCCTCCCCGCTTGCCTGGTATGGTCTTAGGTTATAATTTTTCCTTAATTGTAAAGAACTACAAGAAGGAAACCGCTTCAGACAGTTCGTCAAAATAGCTGATTCTGTTTTCTTCCAGAAAGCGCCTGGCTGTCTGCATCAGTTCTCCGCCAAGCAGTACAGGGAAAATTTTTGTCTTAAAATTAATTTCAATAAAAAGTTTACAGATAGCTTCCGGCTTCGTCATGAATTGAGGGGTAATGACCACAAATATCGCATCAGCAGCAAAATTATCGGCTACCGTTAAAGCTTTGGAATATCTTTCGTAAGAGGCATCTCCAATGATATCGATCGGATTATTTTTTGACCAGTGTTTTGGCAATACTTCACTTAGTTTTGAAATTTCGTCTTCACTTAACTGGTATAATTTGTCGCTGATTAAATCGCTCATAATCGTTCCTGCGCCGCCGGCGTTAGTAATTACGAGGATTTTGTGGAAATCATAAGAATACAACAGACCATTCACGTTATTCAGCATTTTTGCGCCAGCGGCTTGCAGTAAACGAACAAATATCTCATAATTTCCTGCCATGTTTCCGGTATGCGAAAAGGCAGCTTTCCTTGCGGCTTCTGTCCGGCCTGCTTTAAAGATTCTGATAGCTACCTTGCTTTTGCGGATGGCTCTTAGCAGATTTTTTCCGTTGGAAATTCCTTCTATGTATAAATTAATCGGGTTGTTGCCCTTGTAAGAATGCACCAGGTCGGCAAAATCAACATCCACCATATTGCCTACTGATATAATATTTTCAAAGCCGGTATTTTGCAGCGCGGCTTTATCCATCAGTTCCGCCACAATAGCGCCCGATTGCGAAAATAAATTTGCCTTTCCAGGGTGAATGTCATTGGTTCCAAAAGTCAGGTTCATTCCGCTTGAATAAATGCCGATACAGTTAGGGCCGATAATGTTGATTTGATATTTTTCAGCAAGCTCTTTTAAAAAAGTTTCATCACGTCCTGCTTCTTTGAAACCAGCGGTGATAATAACTACCTGCTTTACTTTTTTTGCTGCCAATTGAACAATGGCATCCGTTATTTTCGCCGGTGATATAGCAAGCACAGCAGTGTCAACTTCAGGAAGAGCATTGATGTCGTTATAAACCTTTTTTCCGAAAAGACTTTGCAGGTGCGGATTTACAAAATATACCTGTTGAAAGTTCGATGCATTTTTCGCCAGTGCATATCCGATTTTTTCCTCGTGTTCGCTTACGCCAATGATAGCAACTTTTTTCGGAGAAAAAATTTCCGGAACATACTTGATTTGTTTCAAAACGCTGATTGAAGTGGTTTTTTTAAGTCTTGCATCTACAACTGTTAAGCCATCCTGTGAAAGCATAACAGGATTTAAATCCATTTCTTCCACATCCAATTGTTGTAATTTTTTAATCATGTCAACCACCAACTGAATGTCATATTTTTTGCCGCGAAAGCCGGTAGTAAAAAGCGTTGCTATTTTTGTTTGAGAAATTGCATTTTTGATTTCATCATCGCCAGCTTCACTGTCTATAAAACAAATATCTTTAAGCAGTTCAACGAATATACCTCCCGCACCAAATGCAATCACCTTTCCGAAGCAGTGGTCATTTATGATGCCGAAAAACAATTCAACGCCCGAATACATTTTCGTTACCAGCAATTTATCACGCTTATCGTCTGGCCGGATATTGTTTTTACTAAGGTTTGAAAGGATTTCGCATTTTGCAGCTTCCAGCTCTTGCTTGTTTTTTATCTGGGTGACCACGGCGCCAACCTCTGATTTATGAACCACTTTATCTGAGAGAAACTTGAGTGCAACGGGGTAAAAATCAACTTTCAATTCTTCATCCAGCGTGAATGTTTTGTATTGTGCCGTGGCAATTTGCCGCGTATTAAGCCAATCGTATATTTCGTTTTCCCACATACTATTTTGTAAGTCTACACGCCAAATGGGAAGGTTTCCGGAATCTGGTGTCCATCAGGCCGGATGTGTAAAGGATGCAAAGCTTTGGTTTTGTCAATATAAATGAACGCATCATAGCGCGAAGGAATGATACTCGGTACGTAATTGCCATATTCCCACTGGGGATTATACACAACGCCAATAGCCCGATGACCGATTTCTTTTGTTCCCCATAACCCGCGCATGTCATCATTCATAAACACAATGCGGTCTTTTGCGCCTGTTTCATGTAAAATAAATTCCCAGCTATCTGGTTTTGCCTTTGGCACATCCATTACGCGCATGATATCGCCCCAGGATTTTCCTGCAATCACACTACCCTGGTAAGAGCCAAAGCCCACGCTAAACACGCCTTCATGAAAATGCTGCTCATTCACCAGTTGGCCAACATTTACCATTTTGTCGTGACGCATATCTGTTGCGCGTGCATCACCGATATGCGTATTGTGTTCCCATACGATTGCCTTTGCATGCAAGCCATGATGTAGCATCAAGCGGTTTAAAGTATCTACCATGTGATGATCGCGGATATTCCACGACAGCGGCCCACCCTTTATCATAGCCCGGTAATATCTTTCTGCATTTACTGCAACAATGGCATTTTGTTCGGTGTTGAGCGTAGCTTCCGGGTCTGAGTTATATTGCTCCATTCTTTTTCTTATTTCAATGAGCAAATCAATGACTTCGCTTTCACAGGAAGCAGGCACCCATTGCTTTTGTGTCGCCCTTGCATATGACTGCCCCTCTTCTTCACTATAGGGTTCAAAACATTTCCACGCCTCCATTGCGATTTCTTTTGCCTTCGGGTCAACCTTATCCAAATATTTTATGATGGCCTCAAGGCTTTCCCATAAACTATATACATCCAAACCATAAAAGCCAACGCGTTTGGTTGGTGAAAGATTTTGGTTGTGTTTGCGCATCCATTCTGCCAAGGCAACAATTTCCCAATTCGCCCACATCCAGGTAGGCCACCGGTTAAACTCGCGTAACGCTTCCTGGGCGGTTTCTGCGGCATCTTTATAATGTTTTACATACCGGTTGATGCGATAGCAATCGGGCCAGTCGCCTTCCACTGCAATAAACGAAAATCCCTTTTCCTTAATTAAGCGCTGGCTGATTTTGGCACGCCATGTATAATATTCATGTGTGCCGTGAGACGCTTCGCCCAGCAACACATATTTTGAATCGCCGATAGCATCTATTAAGGCATCCAAAGCTTTTGCATCCGTTAAATCAATAGCGTTTTCTTCTATCATCCGGTTGAACGATACGCTCTGCCCTGTTCCTTC
>JBQCHB010000406.1:0-4155 GCA_051955075.1 Flavisolibacter sp. | reverse complement strand
TGGCAACAAATAAAGACAAGAAAAAACGGCTGAAACTCAACAAAAACAAGCACTTAGAAGAAATCGGAAAACAAATTACTTTCCGATACAGAATTTACTAAAAATGTAATCCAATTGATCTTCGTTGGTGATCTCTCCTGTTATCTCACCTAAGTATTGTAAGCACCGGCGAATATCCAATGCAAGCAAGTCACCGGGAATTTTATTTTGCAAACCTTCCGCCACTTCGTTTAAAGCTAAGTGTACTTCTTTTAACGCATGGAAATGGCGGGCATTGGTAACAATTACACTTTCATTGGCTACATCTTTTTGAAACACCGTATCCACCATTCTTTCTTTTAAAACTTCTACATGCAAACCTGTTTTGGCTGATATAAAAATGATCCCGCTTTGATAAACAAATTTTTCTCTTGCCGCACTTTCATCAACCACGTCAACCTTGTTTCCTACCAATAAAAAATGAATTTTCTCTTTCTGCAGATCGTTAACAACCCCGGCTAACTCCTCTGGCTGTTCTTCGTTTACATCAAACAAATAAAGCACTACATCGGCCTGCTTCATTTTTTGCAGGCTTTTTTCAATACCTACCGTTTCAATGATATCTTCCGAGTGATTGCGAATGCCGGCCGTATCAATCAGCCGGAATAAAATGCCATCAATGTTCAACACTTCTTCAATTGTGTCTCTTGTGGTTCCGGGAATATCACTTACAATAGCCCTGTCTTCATTTAACAGAACATTTAGCAGGGTTGATTTTCCGGCATTGGGCTTGCCAATGATAGCGACACTCACACCATTTTTTATAACATTGCCCAATTGAAACGACTGCATTAACCTGCCCGTATGCCCTATAGCATTCTGCACTAATTGCATAAGTTGTGAACGGTCTACAAACTCCACATCTTCCTGCGAAAAGTCCAATTCCAGTTCGATCAGTGCCGAAAATTTTATTAACTCTTCTCTTAAGTCTTTCAATGCCTGCGAGAAACCGCCCCTGATATTATTTAATGCTGTTTTATGGGAAGCCTGCGTATTGCTGGCTATCAGGTCAGCAACGGCTTCGGCCTGTGTAAGATCGAGCTTGCCATTTAAAAATGCTCGTTGTGTAAACTCGCCCGGCTTTGCCAGCCTTGCTCCGTGTTGAATGCAGGCATCTACTATTTGCTGGTGTATGAAAGGAGATCCGTGGCAACTAATTTCAACGATGTTTTCTCCCGTATAAGAACGCGGCGCTTTGTAAAGTGAAATGACAACTTCATCTAAAACCTTCTCCTTGTTCTTTAAATAACCTACATGCAAAGTATGCGATGGTTGCTGATGCAAATCTTTGGAAGGAAATAATGCATTGGCAATATCAATAGCTTTATTACCGCTTAAGCGAATGACACCGATTGCACCAATGCCGGGAGGAGTAGCCAAAGCCACAATGGTATCATCCCATCCCGATAGTTTTAAACTCATAGTCAAAAATACTCCTGATAAAAACAAAAATCCCTTTACAGTTGTAAAGGGATTTCAAGAACTATTGCATTAAATCTTATTCAGAAACCACGAAGGTGATAGGCTGTGTGTGATAAGAACGCACTTTTCTACCATTTTGTTCACCCGGCGACCATTTAGGCCCTCTTTTAACTACATCCACGGCACCTTTGGCGAGGCCATAACCTGGATCGTTCAAAGATTTCACATCAGTGATGCTACCATCTTTTTCTACAAGGAAACGAACCTGTACGGTATACTGGCCGGGGGCCATACCCTGAGAAGCAGCATCTTCAATGTAGCGCTGCAACTGGCTTTCCAGGTGTCTTCTCCATTGTTTTACATCCACCGTAGCTTCTATCTCAACCTTTTCAAACACCTTGTTTTCGTCTTCCACTTTAGGCGCTTCTACCACACCCTTACCTTCATCTACAACAGGCGGGGTGATAATACCTTCATCTTTAATACCTTCCTGGCTGATCACATCAATCTTCTTGTCTTCCATTTCCTTCACCGGAGGAATTTCTTCCTGCTTTACTTCCTCATCCTTTTTAATAACGGGAGGTGTAAATTTTTGCATTTCCACTTTGGGTGGCGGCGGTGTTTTGGGCGGTGGTGGTGGCGGTGGTGGTGGTTTTTCTTCTTCCTGTTTTATTTCAGTCATCACCACATCACGTACTTCCACTTTCCCCGTGTCTTTTGGCCCTAAAGCCTTAGACAAGAATGACGCACCTATTATAAATAAGAGCACTGCTCCGGTAATAATAAGTGCCGTTGTGATGCGTTTGTTGTACTTTTTCCTCAACTCGTAGGCTCCGTAATCTTTATTACGGCCTTCAAATACAAGGTCAAGTACATCGGCGCTTAATATTTTATTTGCTTCCATTTTTAATGTTTGTATTTAGATGCAATTAGCTTTGCGTTCCACAAAAAAACTGTTTTTATTTTACGCCTCCCCTTTGTTCGGTAGCATGTACCAGGGCATTTTCGTCGGCGGTAATGTCAACAATAGCAAAACGCTTCACATCATTAATGGTCATTTCATCAAGCATATCAACAGTGTTCTTGTAAGTGGCATCTTCATTGGGCTTTATGACCACTACAAAATCTTTGTCTTTAGCTGCGTCCTGCCAATTGGGATCTCCGTTTTCTTTGGCCTGCTGCTTTAGCTTTTCATCGCTTGGGCTGGGATAGTAATTTGCCATTACTTCTTTTTTCTTGTCTTGTATTACTTTGCGGATGTCCTTAAAGTTACTCGACTGGAAATTAGAGCCATCGGGCTTGATCTGTCCCATGTAATAATACACCTGGTCGCCTTTACCCAAAAGAATCGTCAACGCACCGGATTCCTTTACCTCTGTTTGATCTTTAGGATCTTTATTCTCTTTAGGCATGATCAGCCCCATAGTGCTGGGTGTGCTCAGCGTAGTGGTGAAGATAAAAAACGTGATGAGCAGGAAACCCAGATCCACCATTGGCGTCATATCTACACGGGTAGAAAGTTTTTTGGCTTTTTTAACTCCCGGGCCTTTTTTATGGCCACCACCGCCGCCACCGGAAACATCTATATCTGCCATGTTTTATTTTTTTATGAGTTAATATTATTTCCTTTTTGCTTCCTGAATTTTATACAAGTCAGTGCCAGATGGAACGCCTTCGGGATCTGTAATCAATTGATACTTGTTTTGATCATTTTTACGCAAAGCATCAATAACGCCTTTAAAAGTAGGGTACTTGGCTTTGTTATCTCCTTTGATCATAAAATTCAACTTGTGACCCTGAAAAACTGAAAGCGCAGTGCCGATCCACGTAGTTAATTCATTGTTGGTTGAATCAAGTACAGGAACGCCTGGTTGCTGAACACTTAATCTTTCGGCGGTGGACAAAGACAATAGCTGCTTCAAACCGGCAAATGGAACACCTACTGTTGTGTTTCTAACATAGTTGTTCATTTGTTCCTGGCTTACTCCCAGGTGGCGGCTTTGATTGAGCGATTGTATCAACTGATTTTTAAAATCCTGGTCTGAGCTTTTCTGCTGGTTCACTGTAAAAAACACACGGCCGGTCTTATCCATTTCAATCATCAAAGCATCCTGGTCTTTTAGCTTATCAGATGAAACCGATTTTGGCGTAGTGATCTCTACAGGCTCAGGTGGCTTAAACTTAGTAGCCAACATAAAGAAAGACAGGATCAGAAATGCCACATCCACAAAGGGGGTCATATCTGTTGCTGTGCTTTTTCTTGGTATTTTAACACTTGGCATGTTCGGTAAAAAATTTTGTATTGAGATTCATTTGTTTCAAAATTCCATAAACACAATTGCTCTTATTTGTATAAAGAAGCAAAAGATTGTGTTAAGGTGAAGCCTGATTCGTCAATACCGTAAGTGATGCTGTCGATTTTTGTTGTGAACACGTTGTACATGATCAAAGCCAAAGCTGAAGTACCAATACCCAAAGCTGTATTATACAAGGCTTCAGAGATACCAACGGCCAAAGCTGTAGCATCGCCACCGCCTGATTTACCAAGAGCCGAGAACGAACGGATCATACCCATAACCGTACCTAACAGGGCAATCAAAGTACCTACAGATGTAATGGTAGAAAGAAACACCAGGTTTTTTTGCAGCATTGGCAACTCAAGTGCTGTTGCTTCTTCTACTTCTTTTTGAATAG
>JBQCHB010000405.1:0-3945 GCA_051955075.1 Flavisolibacter sp. | reverse complement strand
CTTCTTCAATTTCTCTGACAACTTGCTGCTTAAAACTGATACCGTACCTGATGTTGTGTTTACTCCCTTTGTTCATTATCCTGATTTTTTGTTGACTAATTTGTCAACCTATATCAGGACAAGACAGCATTTTCTACTCACTACTGACTACTCACCACTTACTGTTCACTCCATTAATTTCCTCCTGCTCTTTGTCTTTCCTCTTCCGAGCCTGTTGTTCTTTTACGTGCCGCCTGCACTTTGCTATTGCCAAAACGGTAAGTAAAACTAAGGTTGGCTACACGTGATTCCCTGAATGCGTGCCAGTTTTCTACGTAACTGCCTTTGTATTCAACAGTGGCTTTGGGGAGGTTGGTCCAAAAAATATCGGTCATGTTGAAACGTAAGGTTCCTTTACCTTTCATAATGCTTTTTTGTGCGCCGACAGACAAGCCCCATTGCGGATCTAAAACCATGTAACCATATTGTCCGCCAGTGTTCAGGCTTGCATTCAACTCTGCCGACCAGCCTTTTTTGAAAGTAAAATTGTTATTGGTTCTTACAGTGGCAGCAGGCTTGCCATCATTCAATTGCGTACCGCCTAAATTGCCATGGAATTTTTCATAGTAAAGGTCAAAGTTGTTCATCATGTTCCACCACTTGTTAATGCGGATAGGAACGGTGCCACTTAAACCAACGTAATCCGACGACTGGAGGTTTACCGGAATTTGTACGGTGATGTTAGAATCTTGGCCGGGTTTAATTTCAAACGTTGGAATAACATTTAAAATCTTCGAAAGCACTACGTTCTGTGGGTCCTTTGTATGACTGTAGCTAACAGTAAAATTCATGTTTTTCAATGTATAGTTCAACTCGTACGACCAGGTGGTTTGCGGTTTCAGCAAAGGCTCGCCGGTTGAATATATGGTGGCATCTACCTGGAACAAAAATGGGTTGAGTTGTGAATACCCGGGACGATCGATTCTGCGGCTCACTGATACACCCAGCGTTTGGTCTTCTTTCAATTTATAGTTAAAGAAAGCACTTGGAAATAGTTGAAAATACTCGTTGTTGTATTTTCTATCGCCTTTCACCTGCCGTGTTTTTACATTGGTGTTTTCTCCACGAAGGCCTAATTGAAAATCAAATTTTTTATACGCTTTGCTGAAGTTTACATAACCTGCATTGTTGTACTCCTGGTAAAAAAAGCGATTGGTTTTGGTATCGTCCACTTGTGTTTCTGTTGGAAATATGTTGTAGAACTTTGCATCATTATCAGAGGATACATAACTTGTTTTAGCACCTGCTTCAAACTTAGCACCATTCTTTAAAGGGTTTACAAAATCAATTTTTGCAGTTTTCAAGGTCAGTTTTCCATCCTGGTCACCATCTAAAATGTCATCTTCTTTTCTTTTGCTTCCGTTTAAATTATAAAAAGAGCTGGCAGTTCTGGTTAGCGATGCAGAATTGAAGGTGCCATAGTCAACATCGGCCGTTAACTCTTTTCCATTGCTATCCAGTTTTTGCTTGAAGTTGATATTGGCAACCGTATTATTAAAATGATCGTTGTTGGTGCTGACAGATTGAAAGCTGAAATCGGGTTGAAAATTTTCATCGTTCACAGTTGTACCAATGTCGGCCCGGCGGCGAAAGCTGTTAAAGCTGCTGTTGACCACAAAGCCGATGATGGTATTTTTTGATGGAAAGAAATCAGCACCTAGTCTTGCCGTGTGAGAATTGAAGGGCATGGTGGCATAATTATCCTTATCATCCGACCCTTTAAATACACCATTCTCAAAAAAGTTGCGGTTGATGATCAAGTGATTCAAATTTTTGCGATAAGAATAATTGTAATTGCCAAAAATGTTCACTTCTTTATTTCGATAATTGAATGTAGCACCGGCATTGGCTTTTGGATAAATGCCTTGTCCGTAACCGGCGGTAAGGGTTCCGTTGGTGCCCAGCCGCTGGTCTTTTTTCATGCGTATATCAATAATGCCGGAGTTGCCGGCGGCATCGTATTTGGCTGAAGGATTGGTGATGATGTCAATGCGTTCAATGGCGCTGCTAGGCAGGCCTTTTAAATAATTGGCAAGGTCGGCGCCGGTCATTGGTGTGGGTTTTCCGTCAATCATAATAATAACACCCGAACGGCCTCTTAAACTGATGGCATCGTTTTGATCTATGGTAACGCCGGGCGAACGTTCCAATACATCCAAAGCCGAACTACCAGCGCTTATAATGCTGTTTTCTACATTCACCACAATGCGGTCGTTGAGTTTTTGAATGAAAGGCTTTTTTGCCGTAACCGTTATGCCCTGCATTTGCGCATTGGCTTTGGCTGTTATAGTTATTAAAGGCAGTGTAAGAGATGTTTGATCTAAAGAAAACGTATTGCTGTATTGTGTGTTAAAACCCACAGCGCTGATGCGTACCAGATAAGTTCCGAATGCTATGTTCTCGAATTCAGCGGTGCCGTTTTTATCGGATAAAGAAGCTTTTATTAAGGATGAATCTTTGCCGTTCAGTAATTCGGCGGTGGCGCTTTCAACGGCCGCTTTTTGATCGGCGATGGTTACTGTGATCTTGCCCTTCCCGGTTTGTCCAAAAACTAAAACGGTGAACAAACTGCACAACAGCACAAAGGAAAATTTTCTCATGGTCGAACGATTTTCCTCAAAACACAGAAGAAAACGGCGGATAAAACAGCTAAACTATATTAAGCCTTTGCGATTGGCTATGAATGGAGAAAAGGCGTGTTTATACGAAAATTGTCGTGTCCGAATTTTACATGTAAAGCTAACCAGCTATTTATCAGATGAGATAATCTTAAAATCAGATGAATTTAACGTAAAAGTAAATTGTCCATTGTATTCATAATTTCTGCCATCTTCTTTTACAAACTCAGCTTCTGCAGCATTATCATTATACTTTATTAGTATAACACCTTGCATCCCTTTTTTGAGAATCGGATTAATATCCTTAGTAAGTTCTATTATCTGATACTCCTGAAAGTCGTTACTCATTGTCTTTTATTTCTTGCAGGCATTTGTTCAACGCTTTGTTGCTTAAAGGCGTCTTTGGCTTCGCTAAAAATATTGAACAATTTTTATGGATAGAAGATGTTTTGTTATATCTCCTAAACCTTCACCTTTGCGCCATGAATTTTAATGTTGAAGAAATCAATCGTTTGATCCGAAGCCGCCGTTCTACATTTCCCAAACAATTTGAAGAAGGGAAAAAGGTAGATGATGCCGTTGTGCAGCAAATCATAGAAAATGCTACCTGGGCGCCCAGCCATGGTAATATCCAGCCCTGGAAATTCATTGTGTTTACAGAAAGCGGCTTGCAAAAGCTGGCGGAGTTTCAAAGTGAATTATATAAAGAAACTTCCGGAGAAAAGTTCAAAGAAGCCACCTATCAAAACCTGCAGGCCAATCCTTTGAAAGCTTCGCATGTCATTGCGCTTTGCATGCAACGCGACCCAAACAAAAAGTTTCCTGAGGTGGAAGAAATTTCTGCCGTGGCTACGGCTGTTCAAAATATTTATTTGTCGGTTACAGCCTATGGCCTTGGCGGGTACTGGACCACCGGTGGCGTTACTTACAATGAAAAGGCCAAACCGTTTTTTGGATTAAGCGATGATGATAAGCTGATGGGCTTTTTTTACATCGGCCATATTGCCGTTCCTTCTCCCGAACAAAAAAGACATCCTGTAGAAGAAAAAGTGATTTGGGTGAAAGAACAATGAGAATATCGAACAAGGAATATTGAATGGTGAAGTAGAGAAATTTCAATTATCAATGTTCATTGAAAGAGCAGCTATAAGCTTTTTTTAAATGCTCAATGAGCATTCCATTATGTGCAATAGTCAGGATTTGATCTTACGGACAGTGACATATAAGTCTAGACTAATCGGACAGCATGTTTTAATGAATATTTTCTTGGCAATGTCCCTCCACAAAT
>JBQCHB010000404.1:0-15364 GCA_051955075.1 Flavisolibacter sp. | reverse complement strand
GTTCTGTCATCGTTTTGGTTTGTCAGCGTTTTATCGTACACTTTTAATACGCGATAAGTGGCGTTGAACAATAACTGGTGATGCATACTTTGCAGCAATGCAGTTTCAAAAGCAAAATTGTAACTCCTGTCTCCTTTTGTCAATCCTTTTACGGTTGGGTATTTATCTGCACGGGTAAAGAAAGTAAGGCCGTATGTATTTTTTTTACTCTCGTCTGTTTTCAAATAAGCCGTATAAGTGTCGAAAGAAAAACTTGATGCCCATAAACTGTCTTTATAGCGGTCATGAACTTCGTTTTTCTCCAGCGCATATTTAAATCCAAGTTTGAGCGAAGCCAGTTGCTTTAGCTGCTTGCTGACATCAATAACCGGCCGGATGTAAGTGCCTTTGCTGGCAGCCGTATTAAAATTAGTAATGGCAAATTGATCGTTGAAGGTCCAGCCAAAAAGGTTGGTAGTATGCTGCACAATATTTTGATACCCTTTGTAATTGTCGCTGCGCTGGTAGGTCATGAATTGATACGTAAGCGACTGGCTTTTTTTATCCTTTAATCCTGTTGAAAAACGAATGATATTTTCGGTAGCCGCTGACAAACTGAAAGGCAGTCCCCAATCTCTCGAAAACTCTACCTGGCGCAAACGTTCCAAAGGCTTAAACTTCCGGTCTACGTATTCATAATCTATGTTCGAAGTTAGCTGCAGGCCATTACTGGTGTTGAGGTTGGCCACGTTGGTATATTGCACTTTTGCCGCAATGCCTTTGTCATCGCCACCATCTTTTGAAGAAAATGTATTGACATCATTATTGCTTAACGCAAATTCTGTTTTCAGCGTGTTGTTATTGTCAATTTGATATTCGGTGCCAAAACTTATCAGCTGTTGTTTTTTGGGAGTTACCAAAACCATTACGGGTTCGTAACGGCCTTGCGGAACGCCGTTAACGGGTTGTACATACCGGAATACTTTCCCGTTGGCCCCATTAAAGTCGGGCATATAGTTTCCACGTCCATCACCCAGGTCGGTAAATGATAAGGAGTAGCGGGCCAACGAAGAATCAACAGAATACCGGTAAAAAGAATCAACAACGGAACCAACGGTATCATAAACTCTTTCGTATAGAATTTTATCTGTTGCAAAATCTTCTATTGCCGCCGTAGGATATAAAGCTTTATTGATACTATCGCCTACATCAAACAAAAACTGTTTTTGCCTGGTATCAAGTGTCTGATTGATAGATGAATTTTTTGAATCGCTGTTATTGAAAGCACCAATGGTAAACTTTAGTTTCTTATTCACTGCAATTGACTGGTTCAGGTACAAATTGGTGTTCAGGTAATTTCTGTCGGCGTATTCAAACTCAATTTGTATGCGTGAATCTTTTGTGATCATGCGCCTCGGCATGAAGGTGACTTCGGCAGTATTGTAATTGATGATGTAATCTCTGTCCTCGCCTCTTTGCAATAATTCGCCATCCAAATAAACCCTTTCCGTATTGGCCAGCACAATAAAAAAAAGTTCGTTGTTAGCGCCGGTTAAGCGATAAGGTCCCTGGTTGCCTTCAAGTCCCGGGTATGTGTTGCGGTCAATGATATTGCGGGTAAATTTTCCTTTGGCAATAGAGCCGCTTACCAACGTAGATGATTCAACTGAAGACGATAGTTGGTTGGTTGTTTGAAACGAAATCCCTTGCAGGCGTTTGTAAAAATTCAGAAAATACATGTTATTCTGCCTGATGTCGATATCACCAAGGTCTAATTGCCAGTTCTTCTTTTTGAATTGCAGAAACACCTGGTCAAACTCATTAAGCTGTTGCGTGGTGCCATCGGGTTGGATGGGAATATTGTTATCAGATAAAGCTGCTGCAATTTCAATACTGTCTTTCAGCATGCCGCTCAACTGCAACTGGAAAGTAGAATTGACCACGGCATCCTGGCTGTTGCCAAACGAAAGCGAACGGCCAAAGCTTCCGTTATATTGAATGTTTCCAAAATCAAACAAGCCCTTCGAAGCCGCATCGTCGCCGGCATTAAATACAAAAGGCGCCGAATAATAGTTGTTGACAACACTGTCGTAATTTAATCGCTGCACAACCGAATTAAGCTTGTGTGGAAATACCCGATAAGTGATCAACACACTGTCGGTTTGTGGTTTTGTTTTCCAATGTAGAATAGCTTTTACAAAATCCAGCTGATAAAATGATGTATCCACTTGTTGCACCGAAAAAGTTTTGGGGATGATGCTGAGTGTATCAAGCAAGACACTGTCTGCAGCAACCGCTACTTTTTTAATGCGAAGGTTTGTCCGGGGATTTAATTGAAAAGGAACCTGGGCCTTGCCCTCAAAGGCAAAAACAGTTAGTAAACTCAAAAGCAGTATGCGGCCCAAAAGCTTCAATGGCGTGGTTTTTCAGGAATTGTAAAAATGCTGATTTTTAACGGTAAAATATAACAATAATTGTTAAACAAACCGCTTCTGCACCAAAAAATGAATCTGTAAAAACATGTGTTTTAAGTTTTGAAGCCTGTTATTGGAAACCACTAAGTTTTGGCATGTCGTCGTTTTTTACAGATTTTCGCAAGGCTATATAAGAAAGCTCGCGGGTTGATCAGTTCACAGTTCAAAAGTTGTTGAACGAATGAACAAGCCCGTGAGCCTACAAATTTGTGAACTAAACGATTATACACTATGTGCGGCATCGTTGCATACATTGGTCAAAGAGAAGCCTATCCTATTATTCTAAAGGGCCTGAAAAGACTGGAATACAGGGGCTATGACAGCGCAGGCATTGCTTTATTAAACAGCGGATTAAAAGTTTATAAAAAGAAAGGCAGGGTTGCCGACCTTGAAGAAACCCTGCAAGGCAAAGACCTGCATGCACACATAGGCATTGGGCATACCCGCTGGGCCACCCATGGCGAACCGAATGACCGCAATGCACACCCGCATACATCGGCTAGTGGCAAATTAGCCATGATCCATAATGGGATCATTGAAAATTATGCTGCACTAAAGCAGGAACTTTCAAACAAAGGCTACACTTTTAAAAGCGATACTGATACAGAAGTGCTGCTCAATTTTATTGAGGACATCAAGACCAATAACAATTGTTTGCTGGAAGAAGCATTACGCATAGCGCTGAAAAGAGTGGTTGGGGCGTATGTGATTGTTTTGATTGACCAGGAAAATCCCGATACTTTAATTGCTGCACGCAAGGGAAGCCCATTGGTGATCGGCATTGGTAAGAACGAACATTTTCTTGCTTCCGACGCCTCTCCTATTATCGAATACACAAAAGAGGTGGTGTATGTAAATGACTATGAAATTGCTATTATCAAGCCTGATGAATTAATTCTTAAAAATTTAGGCAACGAAAGACAAACGCCTTACATCACTAAACTCGACATGGAACTGGCTGCCATTGAAAAAGGCGGCTACGACCATTTTATGCTAAAAGAAATTTTTGAGCAGCCTCAAACCATTTATGATTGTTTGCGTGGTCGTCTTGATGCAGAAGCAGGCACCATAACCATGAGCGGTATTCAAAAATATGCCGAACAGATCATGCAGGCTAACCGCATCATTATGGTAGCCTGTGGCACCAGCTGGCATGCAGGCCTGGTAGCTGAATATATTTTTGAAGAACTGTGCCGCATTAATGTAGAAGTAGAATACGCATCCGAATTTCGTTATCGCAATCCTGTCATCAATAAAGGCGATGTGATCATTGCCATTTCGCAAAGCGGCGAAACAGCTGACACGCTGGTAGCTATTGAAAATGCAAAGGCAAAGGGAGCTATCATACTTGGTGTTGTAAATGTAGTGGGCTCGTCCATTTCCCGCATTTCAGATGCAGGTGCTTATACGCATGCCGGCCCCGAAATCGGTGTGGCTTCTACCAAGGCATTCACGGCGCAACTGGCAGTGCTAACCATGATCGCTTTAAAAATTGGGCATGCAAAAGGAACATTAGATCATGATCGTTACAGGCATTTGCTGGAAGAACTGCACGCCATACCCGATAAGGTTACTGAGGTATTGCAATCGCATGAAAAAATAAAAATACTGGCTGAAAAATATAAAGATGCCAAAGACGCTTTGTATTTAGGACGTGGTTATAATTTTCCTGTAGCACTGGAAGGTGCTTTAAAGCTAAAAGAGATTTCTTACATACATGCAGAAGGCTATCCTGCTGCAGAAATGAAACATGGGCCTATTGCTTTGGTAGATGACAACCTGCCGGTAGTTTTTGTAGCGACCAAAGATTCTTACCACGAAAAGGTGATCAGCAATATGCAGGAAATAAAGGCCCGGAAAGGAAAAGTAATTGCCGTGATCAACGAAGGCGATGATCAAAGCACTTCACTGGCCGATGATGTAATTGTAGTGCCGGAAGCAGATGAAATTGTGGCGCCCATGTTGAGCACCATTCCTTTGCAATTGCTGGCTTACTATATTGGTGTTGTCAAAGACTATGATGTAGATAAGCCGAGAAACCTGGCAAAATCAGTAACAGTGGAGTAATCAATAATGAGTGATGAGTAATGAGTTCGTGTTGTGCTGCAATGTTTTCTTATGCCAGGGACCCGTACCTGTAAGCGACTCACTCGTTACTGATTATTCATTGCTTCATTGAATTAAAAATTGCTTCATGAATGAGATCGTAAAAAAGCCGCTCCTTTCCATAGGATATAACTTTATTAAAGAAGAATATTTGCCTGCAGAGAAGGATGAATACTATTTGCGCAACCTGCAAAACAAAAGTGGCATCACTTACCGCAATTTAACAGCGTACGAGATTGAAGTATTGGTTCGTAACAACAATACTTCCGACGATTGGAATAAGCTCCAGGTGTCTGATGCGTTCAATCCTGAATTGGTAAAGAACTGCAAGTTTTATGGATTGGTGCGCATTGGCAAGCTGGAAACCATTGCTATAGAATACCACAACGTTTGCATGCCGGTAGGCTTATACAACAGCACTATTATCAGTTGCGATTTTGGCAACAATGTAGTCGTCAGCAATGTCAACTACTTGGCCCATTATATTGTTGGAAACGAGGTAATGATCTCCAACGTACATGAACTGCACACGACAGATCATTCAAAATTTGGCAACGGCATTATTAAAGAAGGCGAAGCAGAAAACGTACGCATTTGGGTAGAGGTATGCAACGAAAATGCAGGCCGCAAAATTCTTCCCTTCGATGGCATGCTGCCCGGCGATGCTTACCTGTGGTCGAAATACAGGGACGATGAAGAACTGATGCAGAAGTTCAAAGAATTTACAGAAAAGAAATTTGACACACGAAGAGGTTATTATGGTACTGTTGGAGACCGCTGCGTTATTAAAAATACCAGCATAATCAAAGATGTATGGGTTGGTAGTGATGCCTACATCAAGGGCGCCAACAAACTAAAAAACCTCACTATTAATTCTGGCCCTAAAGCACCGTCGCAAATTGGCGAAGGTTGTGAATTAGTAAACGGCATTATTGATTATGGCTGTCGGGTTTTCTACGGAGTAAAAGCAGTACGTTTTGTAATGGCCTCTCACTCGCAATTAAAATACGGGGCAAGGCTGATCAATTCTTATTTGGGTAACAACTCCACCATCTCCTGTTGCGAAGTATTGAATTCTCTCATTTTCCCTGCACATGAGCAGCACCACAACAATTCATTTTTATGCGCTGCATTGGTAATGGGTCAAAGCAATATAGCTGCCGGTGCCACCATCGGCTCTAACCATAATAGCCGTGCAGCCGATGGTGAGTTTGTTACAGCCCGTGGCTTTTGGCCGGGGCTTTGCGTGAGCCTGAAACACAATTCGAAATTTGCCACATTTACTTTATTAGCCAAAGGCGATTATCAATATGAAATGAATATTCCTTTGCCTTTTAGTTTGGTAAGTAATGATGAAGCCAATAACCGCCTGCTGGTAATGCCGGCTTATTGGTTTATGTATAATCTTTACGCACTGGCAAGAAATGAAGGAAAATATGCAGACAGGGATAAAAGAACAAAAAGAATACAGCAAATTGAATATGATTGCCTGGCACCGGACAGCATTAACGAAATATTTACAGCTTTAAACCTGTTGAAAAAATTTACCGCATTATCGGTTGACAAAAATTTTAATTCAGGCACTGATGAAGTATTAATGCAAAGAGGAGATGCTTTATTAAATGATGCCTCGGTTGATTTTTCTAATACCGAAATCCTCGCTTATGGTTTTGAAAACAATTCACGTCCTGTGGTGCTTACCAAAGTAAAAGAAGCTTACTTCATTTACAAAAGAATGATCTTATACTATAGCGTCACGCAATTACTACATTTTATCGGGCAACGTGAAATTCATTCGTTTGATGCCTTAATAAGTTCCTTGCCTCGAACACCTGCCCGTTTGGAATGGATCAATGTTGGTGGACAACTAATGCCTGATAACGCAGTTAAAACGCTTTTTTCAAATATTAAAGACGGAACTATTGATAGTTGGGAAGCGTTGCATGATTTTTATCAAAAGAACGGCGCCTTGTACGCTGACCAAAAATTTGGTCATGCTTACGCTTGCTTACTTGAATTATTGCAAATAAAATCAAATCAGTTTACACCGGTTTTGCTTAAGCAGATTCTACACGAAGCTTTGCAAACCAAAGAATGGCTTACACAAAACATTTACGATTCAAGAGCAAAAGATTATCAGAACGATTTTAGAAAAATGGTTTACAACAACGAAAAAGAAATGGAAGAAGTAGTGGGGAAACTGGATGAAAATGTTTTTATCAGCCAGCAACAGGAAGAACTTAAGCAATTGCGTGTAAAAGTGAATGAACTTATTACAGAGTTTCAATTATAATTTCTCAACTTGTGCAACGCTAAAACCCCACAAAAGAAAATCCCTCCGCAAAGCAGAGGGATTTCCTTTATTATTCACAGATAAAACTTATTTCTTAGTTGAATCTGTTGTAGTAGTAGTTGTTGCTGTAGAATCAGTCATATGAGTTGTATCTACAGGAGTGCTCATTGTAGCTGAATCAGTTGATGGAGCAGTCGTGGTTGTAGTTGTAGAGTCAGTTGTGGTTGTGCTTTCTCCGCTGTTGTTACAAGCTACTAATGCGCCTGCGATTGCGAACATTACTAAAAACTTTTTCATTGTACTTTTTTTGAGGTTTAGTTAACTAATGGGCGCAAAGGTAGTTGCTGGACTGAGAAAACCAAATTTTTGCATTTCCTTTTTACCCACACCCTATTTTTTCCGGAAGAAAATACGTACAGGCACGCCTGTGAATTTGAAATTTTCTCTTAGCTTATTCTCCAGATAATTTTTATACGGCGTTTTTATATCATCCGGAAAATTAGAAAAGAAAGCAAATGACGGAACAACCGTAGGTAATTGCGTAATGTATTTTATTTTGATTGGATGGCCACGCACTACCGGTGGGTGGTAAGATTCA
This sequence comes from Flavisolibacter sp., assembly GCA_051955075.1. Taxonomy (GTDB): domain Bacteria; phylum Bacteroidota; class Bacteroidia; order Chitinophagales; family Chitinophagaceae; genus Flavisolibacter. Next base: position 7,914 of record JBQCHB010000404.1, on the reverse strand, counting down.
ATGGCTTTCAACATGATATCATTCAACTGGCCTGTTGGTATTTTGCGCTGGCGATTTTCATACACATCCAGGCCAACTTCAATGGCTTTAAAAATTCTGGTTTTTTCTTTAGCCGAAATAAATAAAACCGGCACATCGTTGAAAGGGGCCATGCGCTGCTTCAATACTTTTTCATAATCACGTGCTGTATTGGTTTCTTTTTCAACAAGGTCCCATTTGTTTACCAATACAACAATGCCTTTCCCTTTTTTTGCTGCCAAACTAAAAATGGTGAGGTCTTGCGCCGTAATGCCTTTTTCTGCATCTAATAAAAGCAGGCAAACATCTGCCTCATCCAGGGCCTTAATGGCACGAATAACAGAATAAAATTCCAGGTCTTCATGCACTTTTGCCTTACGGCGAATACCAGCAGTATCAATTAAAATAAAATCTTTTTGAAAAAGTTTATAGCGTGTATGGATCGTATCTCTTGTAGTCCCTGCAATATCGCTTACAATGGTTCGTTCTTCACCTATCAATGCATTCAGCAATGACGATTTACCAACGTTGGGCTGCCCGATGATAGCAAATTTGGGCAGGCCCTGTTCTTCTTCAAATTCAGATTCGTCTTTTATTAAAACGGTAACCTCGTCAAGCAGATCGCCGGTGCCACTGCCGCTGATGGCAGAAATAAAAAAAACGTTTTCAAAACCAAGGCTATAAAATTCCGAAGCCTCCAAAAGCCTTTCGTTATTATCAACTTTATTTACTACCAAAAACACAGGCTTGGTAGAACGGCGCAACACATCGGCCATAGCGTCGTCAAGATCCGTCATGCCGGTGGCAGCATCCACCACAAATAAAATGGCACTTGCTTCTTCTACAGCCACCTGTACCTGCTTGCGTATTTCTCTTTCAAAAACATCTTCACTCTCAGGCACAAAACCGCCGGTATCAATTACGTAAAAATTTTTGCCATTCCATTCAGTAATTCCATACTGCCGGTCACGGGTTACACCAGGTGTATCTTCTACAATGGCTTTGCGTTGTTCTAAAAGCCTGTTGAAAAATGTACTCTTCCCTACGTTCGGTCGTCCTACTATTGCTACTGTAAATGCCATATTAAAGCTGTGAGCTGTGAGCAACAAGCTGCGAGCCTTGTGTCTTACTTGTTGCGGTTTAATTTATTTTATTAGTCAACTTTTTATTACTATTGAGTGTCTGTTGTCCCGAAACTATCCAGACTCGCTTGTACGTTCTGGAATGCTGCTGAACAAGCTTTGAGCTATTGCCGTGAGCTGCGAGACCTTAGACATTGACTGTACTACTACGCCTCAAAGCTGGTAGCTAATGGCTTGCAGCTTCCTTCAATACCCATATTCTTTTAAAAACAATTCATTCTCCCTCCACTTAGGCCTTACTTTTACAAACAACTCCAGGAAAATTTTTTGTTCTAAAAATTTTTCGATGTCCTGTCTTGCCGACGACCCAATTTGTTTGATCATTTTTCCGCTTTCACCAATAATGATGGCTTTTTGAGATTCCCGTTGCACAATGATCTCTGCCCTAATTTTAATCAGCGAAGATTTTTGTTTAAACTCATTTACAATTACCGTTGTGTGGTAGGGAATTTCTTCATCGAACAAAGCAAAAATCTTTTCACGAATTATTTCGGCAACAAAAAACTTTGTTGGCAGGTCGGATATTTCATCTTCGCCATAAAATGGTTCGCCTTCGGGCAGCAATCCGGTAATCTTATTTAACAACTCCGGGACATTTAAACCCGTCAAAGCTGAGATGCCTATCGCTTCTTTAGAATATTTTTTGTTTTTAAAAAATATAATAGCCTCTTCCTGTTTAGCTTTTGCTACGCCATCAATTTTATTAATAACAACCAGCGCCGCGGCTTTTAGCTTTAATGAAGAAAAAAGTGAATCTACTTCATTCCAATCATCTTTAATGTCAACCAAAAGCAAAGCCAGGTCTGCATCTTCCAATGCACTCTTTACGGCCATCATCATTTTTTCGTGCAGTTTATATTTAGGATCAATAATGCCAGGTGTGTCAGAAAAAATGATTTGATATTGTTCAGTTGTCAGTATGCCTTTAATGCGATGCCTGGTAGTTTGCACTTTAGAAGATGTGATAGCCAGCTTCTCGCCCATCAATGCATTTAACAAAGTACTTTTGCCGGCATTAGGCTTGCCAAATATGTTTACAAAACCAGACTTCAACGCTTAAATATTGACCGGCAAAAATAGAGTATTAAAAATTGTTTGGCAGAAAAGATGTGTAGCTGTATATTTGCATCCCGCTAAACAGGTAATTAGCAAAGTTCTTTTAACAAATTTAAATCTTTATATCGCGAAGTAGAGCAGCGGTAGCTCGTCGGGCTCATAACCCGAAGGTCGGTGGTTCGATCCCACCCTTCGCAACAGCAAACCCTGGTAATTCATTTATCGGGGTTTTTTATTTTTATCATCCTGATTGAATAAATTCTCCAGAAGACAGACTAATGTTTCAAAACGAACTGTAGAATAGCGAAAGCTTGATCACTTCTTAAATCAGGTTGTAACTGTTCGTTCTGTAGGATATGCATCTATGTTAGTTTGGAACAAATTTTGCAACAAACTTTACATTCTTGCAATACCTCTGAGTAAACCCTTCTCCAATTTTCCTTATTCATAATTTAATCGGCATTGAAAAAGTCCACTTTGCCTATCTAAAACCTTTTATGTGCGTATAGAATTAATCCGTGACTGATTTTCAGGATTCATCAACCCATTAAAACAAGAATAATGAAAGCACCGTTTTTACTTTTACTTACTGCACTGAGTTTTGTGGCCTGCAAAAAAAATGGTACTTCAGATGCCCCACCCAAAACGTATGACAGCACGCCAAGTCCATTAATGCAAAAAACAGTTATTGAATTAGATGCTTATCATAAAGACAGTGGGTGGCTGCAACTACCAATTCACTACAACTCCGGATTTGATACTAAGAAATATCCTTTACTCATATTTTATAATGGCCGTTACGAAGGTTCTAAATATGGCAGTCTTACCTTAATGAAGAACGTAGGCGTTCCAAAGTTTATGGCCAATTCACGATTTAGCTTCAACGTGAATGGAGCAGAGCAGGAGTTGATTGTGATATGCCCGCAGAGCTACAATGGTACCGTAAGTCCTATTGCTACAAACCAGATTATAGATTACATGATAAAACAATATCGTGTTGATGTATCCAGAATTTATTTAACCGGGGTAAGTTCCGGAGCATCGAGTATTATCTCTTATCTAACCGACAACCAGAACTATGCTAACCGGATTGCAGCAGTTGTACCTATGAGCATTATCACTGTTGAAGCTGAAAAAATAGCTAATCTAAAATATTTGAGTAACGCTTCAGTACACACTAAAATATTTTGTGGAAATGCAGACACAGAGTTTAAAGAGAACAAAAGCTATGTTGATATAATCAACCGATACCGCCCCGGCCTTGCAATATTTACAAGCTACGTTGGTGGGCATGGCAGTTGGAATAATATATACAATCCCACTCATAAATATTACAGCCCTAATATTTATGAGTGGATGTTACAATACCACAATTAAGATGTTCAATACGAAGCTCTATATTACTTTTACTCAGAATTGATTACCTGTTTCCCTTAATTCTATTTAAACCGTTCGATAAAAGAAGTTGTCTTAGCGACAACTTCTTTCTTTAATCTATGACTTGCGGGAAATAGAGCTGGCCCCGCTTGTTTTAATATCTCTTATTAAAGCCGTGCCTTTGTATTGCACACTGCTGGCACCACTCAATTTTGCTGATAATTCCTTATCCACCGTAATGCGAACACTGCTGGCACCGGATGCATCTACTCTGCAATTGGCAGTGCTAAAATCAAATGCTTTCACATCGCTGGCACCACTGGCATCTATACTTACTTCATTTGCAGAACCGCTAATGTCAATGTCCGATGCGCCGCTTAAGTGAATATTAAGGTTGCCGCTTACCAGCAGTTTCCCGTCTAAATCACTGGCCCCGGAAAAATCCAATTTTAAGTTAGAAGCATTTAACGAACCATCAATCTTGAAATCGGAAGCGCCACTCCCTTTTATCTCATCTAAATTTTTTACAGCTATATAGGCTTTTAGCTTCCTGTTTTTGGGCCACCATTTGTCTTTTTTATCGAACAATATTTTTAAAACCCCGTTTTCGACATAGGTCTTAATATCAGCCACGTCTTCCTTGTCATTAGCACTAACGGCTACACTTTCAGTAGCGCCTTGTGTAATAATTACATTGAAGGAGTTGGAAACATGAATGGCATGAAAGGAAGAAACATTTCGCACTTCCGCATTAGCGTCATTGATAACTTTTTGCGCTGAAGCAAACCCCGATACAGCCAAAAGAACAAAAGCTAGAAAAATATTTTTCATAAACTGGTTTTAGGATGTAACGTCAGCAATAAAAAAAAGTTACACAGCTTTTGAAAAATTCCTGCATAATTTTGCGTCGTTATTTCAGATTCCCGGGGTGCTCCTGAGCACAATCAAAGGATTGAGCAAAGGCGGCTGAGATCATACCCGCAGAACCTGATCAGGGTAATGCCTGCGCAGGGAGGCTTTGACATTTCAAAGTCAGGGGTTCAAAACCGGCGTAGCTAACCGGTTTGAAACCATAAGCTTTGAATGGTAAATTTCTAACTCCTCACCAGCATTTCCCTTTCATTTTAAAAAATTTATTAAAAATGAAAAGGATTGCATTTTTTATTTGTTTCGGTATTTCAGCATCAACATGGGCACAGCAAAAAGACACTGCTGATTTAGAACCCGTAGAAGTAAGGGCCGTAAGAGCCAGTGCTACGGCGCCTTTTGCCAAAACCAACATCAGCAAATCACAAATTCAACGACAGAACGTGGGGCAAGACCTGCCTTTTCTTTTGAACCAAACGCCATCGGTTGTGGTAAATTCAGATGCCGGAAACGGCGTCGGCTACACAGGCATCAGGGTCAGAGGTACAGACGGCACACGGATTAATGTAACACTTAATGGTATTCCATACAACGATGCAGAAAGCCAGATCACTTATTTCGTTGACCTGCCCGACTTCGCTTCTTCAGTAAACAGCATTCAAATTCAAAGAGGTGTTGGTACTTCTACCAACGGTGCAGGAGCTTTTGGAGCAACCATCAACCTGAGCACAAATGAAGTGAATAAAAAAGCCTATGCCGAGATTAACAACAGCTTTGGTTCTTTTAATACATGGAAACATACCATTAAAGCCGGTACCGGTTTGTTAGGCAACCATTTTGTTACAGACCTCCGTGTATCAAAGATCAGCAGCGACGGTTACATTGACCGGGCCAGCAGCAATCTTAAATCAATTTATTTTTCTACGGCATATTTATCTGAAAAAACGGACCTACGCCTCAATGTTTTTTCGGGCAAAGAAAAAACTTACCAGGCGTGGTACGGCGTATCGGGAGCCGATTTAAAAACGAACCGTACCGTTAATTACGCAGGCATGGAAAAACCTGGTGAGCCCTATGACAATGAAACAGACAATTACAAACAGACCCACTATCAATTGTTTTTTACGCAAAGGCTTACGCCAAAATTCAGCTTTAACGCAGCAGCATTTTTAACCAATGGCAAAGGTTATTACGAAGAATACAGGGCAATGCAGGCTTATGATGATTACGGTTTGGCATCTCCTGTTGCCGGTGTTGATACTACCGATCTTGTGCGACAGTTGTGGTTAGCGAATCATTTTTACGGAACTATTTTTTCTTTACAACACTTATCTTCAAAAACATCGTTGATATTTGGTGGCGCCGCCACACGGTATGAAGGCGATCATTTTGGAAAAGTAGTTTGGACCGAAAAAGGTCTAACAGCTCCCAAAAATTATTATGATTTAGACGCCAATAAAAATGACTTGAACTTCTACGGTAAATGGCAGCAGGATCTTACACAGCAACTGCAGTTCTTTACCGATGTGCAGTACCGTCATGTAAAGTATGATTTGAATGGCTTTGAAGATCACCCTTCGTTGTTCATTATCAAAAACTACAATTTTGTCAATCCCAAGTTCGGACTGAGTTATCACCGCAGCAACTGGTTGCTTTATACGTCATACAGCTTTGCCAGCAAAGAGCCTAACAGGGATGATTTTGAAGCCAGTATAAACGAACAGCCCAGACCAGAACGTTTGAATGACCTGGAGATCGGCATTGAAAACAAAAACAGCCGCAGCAGTTTTGGCGTCAATGTATATTATATGAAATACAAGAACCAGTTGGTGCTTACAGGAAAGATCAACGACGTAGGTGCTTACACCAGAACCAATATTGATAAAAGTTATCGTTTGGGCGTGGAACTGCAAGGCGCAGCCGTAATCAACAAATGGCTGAAGGCAGGCGGCAATCTTAGTTTGAGCAAAAACAAGATCCTGAATTTTAATGAATACATAGATGATTACGACAACGGCAGGCAAAAAAATAACTTGTACCACGAAACCGATATTTCTTTCTCTCCAAATATTGTTGGCGCTGTCGACATAACAATCACACCTTTACATAAATTGTCGGTTGATTTTCTAGGCAAATATGTAGGCAAACAATACATGGACAATACCAGTAATGAAGGAAGGAAATTAAAGGCTTATTATACGCAGGATGTAAGAGCTGTTTACAACTTTACCCACAAATGGTTAAAAAATGCCGATTTGATTTTACAGGTGAACAACGTGTTCAATAAAAAATACGAACCGAATGGTTATACTTACAGCTACTATTCAAATGCTGAATTAACTACGGAGAATTATTATTTTCCAATGGCAGGAACCAATTGGATGCTTGGCCTGAATATTAAATTGTAGCAACGGAAAAAAAGTCGTTGATTCATAAAAATAAATCCCGTCAGAAAAACGGGATTTATTTTTATAGAGCTTGTAATACTAACGGTGCAGTAACCCAAAATTACTTACCAACACCAAATTTTTTCTGCCAGTCTAAAATGCCACCCACTACATTGTAAGTATTTGTAAACCCAAGTTGGTCGAGCACCATACAAGCCATCATGCTGCGCTGGCCGCTGCGGCAATGAACAATAACTTCTTCATTTTTCAGGTCTTCAATATCTTCTATCTGCATGGTTTGAATTTTGCCAAGCGGCACCAATTTACCACCGAGGTTGGCTTCGGCATATTCATGTGGCTCGCGGCAATCAATAAGATTGATCTTTTCGCCACTGTCTATTTTTTGTTTTAATTCTTCTACTGTAATATTTTTCATTGTGGTAATTGTTGGTTTACAGGTTGCTGATTAAGTGTATCAACGACAGGCCGCTCTACCCCAACCCAGATATCAACCATCTGGCCGGAGCGAATTCTTTGCTTAACGCCATCGGGGGTGCGGGGCATGGGGCTTTGCCTGTACACGAAGGAATTTATAGTGTCTTTCACATTGGGATCTACAATTACAATTCCAGACAAGCCTTGTGCATCCAGCATGGCTTTAGCTTCTTCATACGTCATTCCTATCAGGTCGGGAATTTTCATTTCTTCTTCTCCCAAACCGCTGCCTAATACCAATGAAATAGCGCTTCCTACTTTAATTTTAGCACCGGCTTTAATTTCAGAGCCTTTATACGATTGCTCCAGCACAGAGTTTTTGGCAAAGTCGAAACGGTAAGAGGTATCGCCAACACGCAGCCCTAAATTTTTCAGAACCATTTCGGCATTCCGATAGCTCGATCCTAAAAGGTTAGGCATTTCAACATCGGGTGCCACAAAACGATTGATGGTTACATAAACCGTTCTGTTGATCTTCACCACGTCGTCCGGTTCAGGAACCTGTCTTAATACAAGCCCCCCGGGCAAAGAATCATAAAAACTGGAATCCTGCACTACCACATCAAATCCTT
>JBQCHB010000403.1:0-4002 GCA_051955075.1 Flavisolibacter sp. | reverse complement strand
AATAAAATTGAGCAATAATAAAACCCGGACAATTGGTAATAGCGAATCATTCTTTATCCCTTTGCTTAATTTAATAAACATCAGCACAAAGATGATAACAGTAATTATCAACTCAGGTTTCATCAATGATACAAATTCATTCATTCCGTTCATTTTATTATCCTCCTGTAATTTTCTGCATAATTATTTCGGCACCCGGCCTTATTAAATCGCTGAGCCAAAAAGGCGCGACCCCAATAGCTATTATTCCAAAAAGTAAAATCACGGCTGCTAATTTTTCATTCCACGCGGCATCTTTTAAATGACTGAATGTTTCCTTTATCGGACCCATTGACACTTTGGTTACAGCCCTTAAAATATAGACTGCAGTTACTACAATACTCATACAAGCTAATATCGTAATGATACGGTGTAAAGGGTCAGGATGTTCCCAGGAGCCCATAAATATCGTGATTTCAGCGACAAACCCACTTAGTCCCGGTAATCCCAATGAACAAAAACCTACAATAAATAAAACAGTTATTATGAACGGAAGTTTTTTAAGAAGGCCCCCCATTTCATCAATCATCCTTGTGTGTGTTCGTTGATAGATCATTCCTATAACAGCGAAGAAAAGAGCCGTCATTAAACCATGACTTACCATTTGAATGACAGCACCAGTTATGGCGGTCTTGGTTAACATTCCGATTCCGAGCAGTACAAAACCACAATGACTAACCGATGAATAAGCATTGATATATTTGAGATCCTTTTGCATCATAGTGACAAAGGCTCCATATAAAATTCCAATGGCAGAAAGTATGATGATAATATTCGCGTATTCTTTTGCTCCTTCAGGTAACAGGTAAGTGGCTACACGCAGGCAACCATAGCCTCCCAGCTTCATAGAGATACCGGCTAAAAACATAGAACCTGCTGTAGGCGCAGATGAGTGACCATCAGGTACCCATGTATGAAAAGGGAACAAGCCGCTAAATACACCAAAGCCCACAAACAATAACGGGAAACAAATCATCTGAACAGTGACCGAAATATTTGTTTGAGACAATTTCATCAAATCAAAAGTTCTTTCAGCGCCACTGAAATAAAGACCAAGCAATCCCACCAAAATCAATGCAGATCCACCCATCAGCATTAATGCGAGCTTATTGGCACTGTATTCTTTATTTCCGCTTCCCCAAATTCCAATTAATAAATATTTCGGAATAACCGCGATTTCTAAAAAGAAAAAAAGCATGAAAAGATCCAATGAAATAAAAAATCCGGAAGCTCCCAGGCTGAGTAGCAGAAGCAGGAAATAAAATTCCTTTGTCATCTTTTCAATATTCCAGGAAACCAATATTCCGGCAATAACTACAAAGGCGGTGAGCAATATCAATGCTACAGAAATACCATCCACTCCTAAATGAAAACCAATATGAAGGGCAGGGAACCATTCATATTGTTGTTGAAACAACATCTGCGCTGTATTGCCGGCTGCAACTTCGCTCCGGTAGTAAACAAACAAAAAAAGCGAAATGATAATTTGCACGGAAGCTCCTGCCAACGACACCCACTTTACCTGTTGATTATTGCGCATCAATAATATCGCAATAATAGTAATTAAAGGAACTAATATAAGTAGTGATAAATTCATTCTGCGTTCTTAAATTATTTTTATTTCCTCCAATAAATAAACAATACTGCCACCAGGATTGTAGCTACTAAAAAATACACGGCATATTGCTGCACTCTTCCTGATTGAATACCTTTTATTTTTCCTGAAAGAGTTTCTGTAGAATTCCCTGTTGCATTTACTAAACCGTTCACTACATTTCTATCAATCCATGCTGCCGGCTTTCCGATTAAATTGAAAATGATTTTTTTGGTGATGAATTCATACAATTCATCAAAGTAAAATTTATGAAAAGCGACTTTGTAAAATCTACCTAATAAAGTGGCCATTTTATCCGGCAGGTTATTTTCTTTTTTATACATCCACATGGCTGTGAAGATTCCGGCAAATCCCAAAACAACCGGAAGAATAGAAAATTGCCAATGGAACAAAGTTTCTAACGGTTTTCCATCTGCACTTACAAAATTTCCGAAAGGAATAAATCCTGCGAAAGTAGCGCCTATGGCTAATAAGATCAAAGGAAGGCTCATTGCAAAACCACCCTCACCATGTACGTTCTCATGAGGAGAAGGAGCCTTACTCCAAAAAATGCTGAAGTATAAACGAAACATGTAAAAAGCAGTCAGGCCGGAAGTAATTAATCCAATCCCGTAAACCACTAAATTATTTTGCGATGCTGCGAGCAATATTTCTTCTTTACTAAAAAAGCCTGCGAATGGCGGTATGCCGGAGATGGCCAAACAGGCAATTAAAAAGGTGATGTGAGTAACCGGCAAATGTTTTCTCAGGCCGCCCATATCCTTCATTTCATTACTGTGAATAAAATGAATAACAGAACCCGCCCCTAAGAACAACAGGGCTTTGAACATTGCATGAGTAAATAAATGAAACATAGAAGCGGTGTAGCCTAGGTTAGAATGTCCTAAGAGGCCACCATTATCATAATTAGAAACGCCTAAGGCAAACATCATGAACCCAATTTGAGAAATAGTTGAAAAGGCAAGTACTCTTTTTATATCCGTTTGTGTGCAGGCAATAATAGCCGCAAACAATGCTGATAGGGCACCGACGTATGCTACCAGTTCCAAAGCACCAGGAGCAGACAATGCAAAAACCGGGAATAATCTTGCTACCAGATAAACACCTGCAACCACCATTGTTGCTGCATGTATCAAAGCTGAAACCGGTGTTGGGCCTTCCATCGCATCCGGTAACCAAATGTGAAATGGCAACATTGCACTTTTACCGGCACCACCCATAAACACAAGAACCACTCCCCATGTCAATGCAGATATTCCAAGAAATGAGGATGATACTGCATTTTGAAACTGGGATGATTCGGGTAAAGTCAACCTTTCAATAAGTGTATGAAAATCTAATGTTCCCGAATAGAATGAAAGGATTAAAATGCCAATTAAAAAACCAAGATCAGCAAAACGGGTTACAATAAAGGCTTTCTTACAAGCGGCTACAGCACTGGGTTTTTGATAATAAAAACCAATTAATAAGAAAGACGAAATGCCCACCAATTCCCAGAAAATATAGATCTGGAATATATTAGAAGACATGACTAACCCCAACATAGAAAAAGTAAATAAGCCGAGAAAGGAGTAATAAGTAGAAAATCTTTCTTCGCCTTTCATGTAGCCCAGACTGTAAATATGAACCATCAATGAGACGAATGTAATTACCACCATCATCATGACGCTGATTGGATCTATCACCGCACCCATATTAATTGAAACGCCATGGCTAAATTCCAACCAGGTAAATTGGAAAGGAATAATTTTTTGGTAAATTCCATCCACTTTCCCGATCTCAAAAAAATATTCATAAGCCGTGTATAACGCCAGCACCGCCGAGGTTGACAATAAGAGTGTACCGATTATCCCGGCCTCTCGTTTGGCGGAATTAAAATATTTTCTTCCAAACAATCCCAGTAATACAAACGCTGCAAGAGGAAGTAAAGGAATCAGCAGCAAGTAAGTTTCATTAAGCATTTAGTCGATTTTAAATAAATTAAAATTTCATCTCTCCTGCTTTTTCCACATCAATTGATTCATGGCTTCTGTATAAATTGATAATGATTGCGATGACTACAGCCGCTTCTGCAGCAGCGATGGCAATTACAAAAATGGTAAAGAACAATCCATCCAATTTACCTGCCCACAAATATTTATTGAAGGCAATAAAATTCAGGTTCACGCTATTTAGCACCAGTTCAACACTCATTAAAATGGTGATTAAATTTCTCCGGGTAAAAAAACCATAAATACCAATAAAGAAAAGTGCAGTACTAATAAATAAAATATGATATAGTCCGGGAGTAAACATTCAATTCAATTTTGTTTCGTTATTTCATTATTCGATATTTCTTGTCATTCTTC